>JBCCOX010000022.1:0-17750 GCA_039025155.1 Deinococcota bacterium
CAGCACTGTTTCCGCAATTTGTAATGGCATTGTTGTGGTTAAGGCAGCGTTGATAGCTTACTATCAATAATCAACATCCCACAAAATCACGTCCTTATCCATAGAACCACTCACGATGCGGTTGCCATCAGGTGAAAATGCGACACTCCACACCCAACTTGTGTGCCCTTCCAACACCACGACATTCGCAGGGTCATTCACATCCCACAAAATCACGTTGCTGTCATCAGAACCACTCACGATGCGGTTGCCATCAGGTGAAAATGTGGCACTCCTCACCATATCTCCCGTATGCCCTTCCAATACAATGACGTTCGCAGGGTTGTTTACATCCCACAAAATCACGTTGTTATCCCAAGCACTACTCACGATGCGGTTGCCATCAGGCGAAAATGCGACACTACTTATCACATCCGTGTGCCCTTCAAATACCTCGAGAGGCGTATGCTGCTGTCCAAGAGCAGAACAAAACAAAACCAACGTCACAAGCAACACTAATGTTCGCAGGTTATGCCTCTTGGGAAGGATTTTCTCGCGTTTTTCTCGTCTCCAACCATTCCGTTGGCGTTTTTCTTTTTGTATCTTTTGGACTCTTTGTTCTAGGCTTTCCATAATGTGCCCCCCCCTCTTCGGATACTAGCGCTACACCGTACTGTTACAACATATCTTTAGCAGTGACCATACATAATATTTACGTGTCTTAATTATAAAAAATTAATTTAAATCTAATTACCATAGCACTTGAAGAGTTGGTTTCCCATTCGTTTAACTGATAACAGCATCAACGCTCAGCAAGGCTCAAACGCTAAGCATCCAAGCTGTTAAGCACCTCAGGTAAGTCTGCCAAGGTGTTAATCACGGCATCTGCAAATGCTGGCTCAGCATAGTGCGGCGTGCGTACCCAAACCCCTTTAAGTCCTGCGCTTTGTGCGCCTGCAACGTCTTTGTCAGGATGGTCGCCAATGTAGACAGCACGCTCGGCAGCAACCTCGAGCTTATCCAAACAGCGCTCAAAAATACGTGAGTCAGGTTTGGCAATGCCCTCAGCTTCAGAGATGTGAATGCTCATAAAATAGTCGCGGATGCCAGCGCCATCTATTTTGGCGTTTTGCCCTTTGCGTTTCCCGTTGGTGATGAGCCCAAGTTTGTAATGTTGCCGAAGTGAGGTGAGTAGCTCGAGTGCGCCCTCGTTCAATATGGGATTATATCCATAGTGTTCATAAAAGTCATTGACGAGGCTATCTCGTAAGTTGATAGACCAATCCGTACACGCCTGCCCGTACATGTCGGGCTTGGCGGCATACCCGTTGTCATCGTATTTCAAGACGGTCTCAACGAAGGCCTCAACCGAGATATTTACGAGTCTACCTGCAAAGCGTGCGTGTTGCTTATGCAAGAAGGTTATAAACGTGCGTGTTCTGTCGAGTAACGTGTTATCGAGGTCGAAGATGACAGCATTAAGCATAGTGTCAAGCATAACGTGATAGACGTTTAGGACTGCTGGCGATTGGCATAGAGCGCCCGCAGATCGCGTAACATCTCGTTGATGTTTTGGTAGCGGTCAGCCGGGCGTTTCTCGAGCGCACGCATGACAATGTTTTCGACATCTGTTGGTACGCCCGAACGCAATGAGGCAATGGGTTCCGGTTTTTTAGTGGAAATAGCACTGATAGTGGCAATGATGTTGTTGCTGCCACTAAACGGTTTAATGCCGGTGAGCATTTCGTAAAGCACTACGCCAATAGCCCAAATGTCGCTACGCGCGTCCACTTCTTTGCCGCGCACTTGCTCTGGTGACATGTAGTTCACCGTGCCAACCAGCGTGCCTTCTTGCGTCGTGTTGGTTTCATCTGCTTTAAGGGTCCACTTGGCGACGCCAAAGTCCAAAATTTTGATGACACCATCGGTTTCAATAAATAGGTTGGCAGGTTTTATGTCGCGGTGGACGATGCCCTCAATATGAGCTGCAGACAGACCCCGAGCAGTTTGTACGGCGTAGTTCACAGCCCGTCCAATTTTCATAGTGCCTTGGTTGATGCGTTCCTCGAGCGTCATGCCTTCCAAAAAGGGCATCACCATAAAGGGTTGCCCGTGGTCCGTTTCGTCCACGGTGTAGACTGTACAAATGTTGGGGTGAACCAGCCTTGAAGCAGCTTGAGCTTCGCGGATAAAGCGCACTTGCTTTTCAGAATCTTTAAATTCTTTGGTGAAAAATTTAAGCGCTACGGTGCGCTCGAGCTTGGTGTCAACTGCTCTATATACAATTGACATGTTGCCGCGCCCAAATTCTTCAATGATGTCGTAATAGCGAACTTGCTCGCCAGCCAGTGCGTCCACCGGTTTTTTAGGTGGCTTGGCAGGTGACATGCTGCTGCGCCGAAGTAAAGCCGCAATACGAGCCTCTAACTCTTCAGGATCAAAAGGTTTATTTAAGTAGTCGTCGGCCGAAGCAAGCCCGCGCAAGCGGCTGTCTAGGTCGCTTTGAGCGGTAAGCATCAAAATGGGTAGCGCGCTAATCTCTGCTGACCCGCGAATGTTTTCAGCAATGTCAAAGCCACTCATATTGGGCAGGTTAACGTCGAGCACAGCAAGATCAGGTGGACTGCCTAGGATACTTTGGAGGCCCTTGGCACCGTCCATGCAAACTGTAACCTCGTGGTCTTCGTCCTCGAGAGTCATTGCAATAAGTCGCGCTACGTTGGGATCATCTTCGACCACGGTGATGATTGCCATGCCCTACACTATAAACCGAAGCGCGTACAAGCAGGCTATATTGATGAGACGCGGCGCTGTACAAGAGGTACAAGATGATGTGATGTGGTCATCCAACACCGTCGAAGTTGTGCAGTTGACCATGTAAATGACAAAGCGAATTACAAAAATGACGTGTGGCAGTTGTACGAGCTGCTATTAAAGGTCATCAACGTACAAGTTTCTGCATTAAATAAAAGAGATGGAGAGGTTATCTTAATAACAACCTAGGTGCTAATCAATGATACGTGAGTCAATGGTGATGGTGTCATCAGCACATCTGTACCAGCTTATCGGGTTATTGCTGCTGTTGATGAAGCTCGAGATGTCTCAGTAGGCTGGCTGAGTGAACTTAGCTAGCTCCGCTCAAGCTTGACCAGAGATATCCACATACCTGTTTAAAAGATGTGCCTATAATCAGCTATGGCAGCTCTTTATGTTCCGGGTTTTGAAATTTCTGCCATCGTCAGTCAAAGTGCGCACATGGCTGTCTTTAAAGCACGTCGCCAGCAGGATAACCAGATGGTTGTGATGAAACTGGCCTACAGTGACGAAGAAGCCATCAAGCTAAACAGTGAATTTGAGTTACTCGACCTTGTCTCGTCTGGACATGTGGTGCGTGCTTATGAGCTTACGACTATTGCAGATGCACGCGCGCTTATTTTAGAAGACATTGCTGGACAAGCACTTGAGCCTTATCCTCAGATACTCGAGCCAACAACACTCGAGCCAACAACGCAAGCTCAAGACGATGACCTGAAGCCTTATGACAGTTCAAAAAACAAGCTCAACTCAGCAAACAACGTTGAGCTGGGTAACCAGCGGGTCAAGCAGCGGTTTTGGAAAATAGCCGATATTGTGACCATTGCCCAAGCCATCACGCGCGCACTTTGTGCCGTTCATGACGCGGGTATTATCCACCGAGATGTCACCTTGGGAAATATAATTTGGCATCAACCAAGTCGCCACGCCACCCTCATTGACTTTGGCATTGCCGTGCGCACGGATTATCTTCAGGTAAACCCTGAGGACAGACTCGCTGGAACCTTAGCGTTTATGGCCCCAGAACAACTGGGCGGCTTGGTGGACGCGCGCGCAGATTTATACAGCTTGGGGGTGTGTCTGTACACGCTGACTGCGGGTCACATGCCCTTTGTAAGCAGTAATCCGTTAGAACTTATGGACGCGCACCAAAGTATGTTACCGCCACCAGTAGATAGTTTTCGGGCAGGGATTCCTGCTGATCTAAGCCGCATGATTATGAGGCTTTTAGCTAAGCAACCCGATGACCGTTATAACTCGAGCCAAGCCTTGCTCGCTGACCTACGTACATCGCCTATTTAGCTAGGTTGGGTAGCTAGCTGCTGACAACCTCGAGCTTCAGCATACTGCGCAAATTTTCAGAAATATCACTGGCTACGCTGTGCAGCGCAACTAAGTTGAGGTTGTCATTTTGAAAGAGCAAACAGGTATCACCGTGTTTTTTGTCCTGCTTTTCAGAAACACGAATAACCTCAACAGCACCCATCCCCTCGACAATATCGAGCGCTTCAGAGAGGCCTTCAACCACTTGATAATTACCGCTATCTGGGTCTAAGCTGCCTTCGTTGCTATCGTTTTCGACTTCGTCCTCGAGCTTACTGGCTTCTAGCAGCAGGGACATAGGGTCGCTGTTCATGCTTTTTTCGTTAGCGGTAACTTGCGGGTCAAACCTAAAAAAGCCCTCTTTGCGGTTCATGATGCGCAAAATAGAGGTTCGGTCAGACTTTTCAGGTGGTAACACGTGGACCAAGCGCCCACCAGAAAAGTAGAGCACAGTGCGGTCATCAAAGACGAGGCCACCCTCGAGGTTCAGCATCGCCACCATCTGCACAACAGCGTTTGCACCGCCCACAAGCTCCAAACGCCCGCGCAAGCGGCCATCTAACGAGGTTTGGTTTTGCGCCATGCTGTGGCGTCTGAGCATGGCTTCAACCCGGGCCAGCAACTTGGCGCTGTCAGGTGGTGTTTCAATGTAATCGTCGGCAACTTTAAGGTCATTTCCGCGCCCTGAAATGGTTTTGGGGCTGGCCAGGAGTAACAGGGGGACATCGCGCAAGAGGATGTCTTGGCGAATTTTATAAGCAATATCGAACCCGTCCATGTCACCAAATTCAACATCTAGAACAATAAGGTCAGCAGACTCATTTTGGACGGCGTTGAGCGCTTTAGCACCCTCGCGGTAAACCATGAGGCTGTGTTGATTTGTTTTGAGCGCATCCTCAACGGTGCTGATGACATCTGCTTGGCTGCCTACGACGATTACTTGTGCCACGATTTTTATTGTACCTCAAAGTTTTGGATTTGTGACCTGACGCGCGTTAGGGTGTAAGCGTTTTAACGTTGGCTGATGATATTTGCAACGCCATCAAGCTGCTTTTTTGTAGCTTAAGCCACAAATGAACAAGAAAAGACATCTTCCTAGGCAATATATTTATCCTTAGAAGATATAGCTAAATCCAAACAATGTAAACATCGTTATCAAATAGTAGTACGCCAATGACCTCAACGTAACGTGATGTCATGTGATGATCGTGCCAGTGGCTACAAACGTCTAGCTGGCATAGGTCGGCGGTGTTCGCCACTTGATATTGCAGCCTGCACTCGGGTATTGCTCGCTCGAGACGGTATCCCCACTGATGACTGCCTCGAGCGCGGCCCGCAAATCTGCCCCACTAACCGGGTTATTGTTCCCCGGACGGCTTTCGTCCAAACGCCCCCGGTACACAAGTTTGTGGTCAGCATCAAACAAGAAAAAGTCAGGGGTGCAGGCAGCAGTGAAGGCTTTGGCAACATCTTGCGTTTCATCAAACAAGTATGGAAAGTTAAAGTCCAAGTGTTCTGCTTGGGCGCGTAAGTCTTCAGGTTTGTCAGCGGGTGAAAGGGCTGGGTCGTTTGAGCCAATAGCAACGATGTGGGCTTTGTCTGCATAGTCCTCACCTAGTTGGGCAAGTTCACCCTCAACGTGTTTTACAAAAGGGCAGTGCGTGCAAATAAACATAACCAGCAGAGGTTTACCGGTGACATCAGCATTGCTAAAGGTGTTACCTGAAACAGTGTCGGGCAGTGAAAACGCCGGTGCTAGCGTGCCAAGCTCGAGCATCGTCGAAGGAGTTAACGCCATCATCAACCTCCAAGGTATGGGAATTAGGGTATGAAATGGGACAAAAGATTAAGTAATCGCCTGTAGATGTATCTACTTTAAGCCAAGCTCGTGCATGCTCTCGTCAACAGCTTGACCATGTTTTGAGAACATCATGAAGTTCTAAGGTTTTAACGAGTGTACAATGCGGCTTTTAGAATGTTATCTAGGAATGCTGTGCTACTCGGATCACGAGAATCGGATGACTAAAATCACCTCAAGCATAGGTGGAACCCCAATCATCTTAGGATGCAACCTGAATTAAAACACGGCTGAGGGCGTCAATGTCAGCCTCATCGTTGTAGATATTGGGTGAGACGCGCACGGCGTCGCCGCGTACGGACACAGCAACGTTGGCAGCTTGTAATGCTTGTTTGAGTGTGTCTAAATTGACCCTTTCAGGGAGCCGCACGCCGAACAGGTGATGGGCGCGGTAGCTGTCGTCCTCGAGCTGATAGCCGTAATCTGCTAACTGTGTGAGGGCGTGTTGAGTGAGTCTGCGGCAGTAGTCTTGGATGCGTGCTGGGTCACGCTCTAAAAGTTCACCGAGGGCAGCTATCATCATGGGAATCAAAATGGGGTTGCTTTTTTCGCCAACGTCAAACCGGGCTGCACCGGGTGCGTAATCATCTTGATAGTTCACCAGCCCACTAAAGTCTTCGCTGCCGGCGCGTGCAATCCAGTTGTCCTCGAGCGGCTGCCCCTCAGCAAAACGCGGCCCATAATAAGCGTAACCAAGCCCGTAAGGGCCCATAAGCCACTTATAGCCGCCACAAATAAGGGCGTCTGGCTGATAACGGCCAACATCAAACGGCAGCGCCCCAACTGACTGCGTGCCATCAATAACAAGCGCTGCACCCACCTCACGTGTTTTTTGGCTGATGGCGTCTAGGTCGAACTTAGTGCCATCTGCCCAATGTACGTGCCCAAGGGCAACAACAGCCGTGTCTGGCCTAATAGCATCCAAAATAGCCTCGTTCCAATGCTGTCCACGTGCTTCACGGGTAGGTGGTTGAACGGTGTCAATGATGATGCCATCTGCTTGCAATCTGCGCCATGTGTAGACGTTGCTAGGAAACTGCTCGTGCAAAAGCACAATGCGCTGCCCAGATTCTAAGTCTAAATTAGCAGCTACAGTCGCAATACCATAGGATACCGCCGGGATGAGCGCAATACGCGCTGCGGGAGCGTTCACAAGTTGCGCAAAGTGGCGTTTAGCGTCGTCTACGCCACTAAAAAAGTCGGGCGGGCTAATTTGTGTGGGGACTGTCTTGAACATAATGCCGCCGTGACCAGCGGCTTCAACAGCCTTCGACAAAGGTGACATATAAGCCCCGTTAAGATAATGCAGGCCGGGTGGTAGTGAAAATGCCTCGCGCTGACAGGTCAAAGGTGCTTTTGGTGCTGAAATCATGTGCTCAAAATACCCTTTTAAGATTTAAGATGATGTTTTGCGTCAGCTTCATGGGAGATGCTGCTTACTTAGCTCATTGTCAAATTGACTCGTTGTCAAATTAGCTCATTGTCAAATAGGTCGTTGTTACATACGTACTGGTTGAAAAGTGACAAGGGCTATCGTGATAGGCTGATGCTTTAAACAGTGGCGTCAAGCAACGTAACACTACGTAAGACTAGGGATGACAATCATCAAGTTGTGGTGATGTGTAGCCAAACGTGACGTGCTATTTGATAGGACTCACGTTAGTGAAATGGCTACATGCTGAAAGGATGATGTAACAAAGATGACGATAACAGAACCTCAACCCTTAAATACAGAACAACGTCTGGCTGGCAAGGTGGCAGTAGTTACAGGTGGTAGCGGTGTGTTGGGCAAAGCTATGGTGGGCGCGCTGGCAGGTGCAGGTGCGCAAGTTGCCTTGCTAGGTAGCAAACAAACCTCAGCCGATGCTGCTGCGCAAGAATTAGGCCTAGACAACGTGACGCCGCTTGCCTGTGATGTGCTCGAGAAAGCCTCGATTGAACATGCCAAAGCTGACATACTTGACCGCTTTGGACGCATTGACATTTTAGTCAACAGTGCAGGTGGTAACCATCCAGAAGGCACAACCTCTGCTGACCGCTCATTTTTTGAGGTTGACCCAAGTGCGGTCAAGGCTGTGACTGACCTCAACTTTTTAGGAACCTTACAAGCTTGCCAAGTGTTTTGCCAAGACATGGTGACACGCGGTGAGGGTGCGGTTGTGAACATCAGCTCGATGGCCTCAGAACTGCCGCTCACGCGCGTGCTGGCCTACAGCGCTGCCAAAGCCGCTGTGAACAACTTTACGCGCTGGCTAGCTGTGCACATGGCTCAAACTTACAGCCCCAATATTCGGGTCAATGCCATGGCACCGGGGTTTTTCTTAACTGAACAAAACCGCTATTTGCTCACCCAAGAAGACGGGTCGTGGACGCCGCGCGCACAAACGATTATTGCCAACACGCCAGCCGGACGGTTAGGCGAAGCCAACGAACTGCTTAGCACCTTGTTGTGGTTGGTTGATCCGGCGGCAGGGTTTATTACTGGCACCATTATTCCGGTAGATGGTGGGTTTTCAGCGTTTGGGGGTGTTTGAGCTACCTGCTGTATCGTTAGTATCTTTTAGTAGTTTAAGGTGCTAGCCCACTTGACAACATCTGCTGCTGAGGGTGTGTCATTGGCATAGCGGCCGTAGTGTGCGTGTGCTACACGCAACGCCGGACTGACCAAAAACGTAGCTGGCATACGGCTGCGTTCACCCTCGAGGTCGCCGCCAGCTGTGCCAAGGCGCATACCCGCTAAGTAACCACTCAGGTTGCGCGGGTCAAGTAAGCCTAAAACTGAACTGCTTGTTCGGTAGAGGTTGTGAGCTTTGTGCTCAGCATCGGCAAGCAGTAAAAAGGGCGGCTCTAACTGCCCTACGTGTTCCTGCACAACACTGGTCATAGAACTAAAGATACAAACAACCTCTATATTGGCGTCGTGAAGGCGGTCATACTGCTGAACTAGTTGATTGACTCGGTGGTTGGCAAATACAGAACCCGCATGTCCTAAAAACGATAACAAGCAGGTTTTACCCCGGCGAGTTACCAGTGAAAACGCGGTACCTTCTAGTGAGGGCAGTAAAAAGTTCGGTGCGCTGTCATCAGCAGTTAGTGGGGTCGTGTCATCAAAACTGTATTCTTCGCCACTGTCGCTATCAATATCTACTTGTTCAACAATGCCGCGCCGCTCGAGCAGCAAAAGTACCCTGAGCAGACTGTCCCAGTTAAGCACTAACTCCGTTGAAAGTTGTAGTAAGGTACGTGGTTTAAACAAAGCTGCTAAAATACGCCACTCGAGAATCGTAAAATCGCTGGTTCGTTTGGAAAAATCACCTACATCGCCCACGACGCGAAAGGCATCGTAAGGACTGAGTGTAAACGCACCTAAATCTGCAAGCGCGTCCAAGCGTTGAGCGATGTCATCACTGAGTTTTTGCGGGTCTGCACCGGGCTCAATGAAGCCGATGGGCTGCTCACCTTCTTGAAATTCATAGACCCCCGTTGTGTTGTGAAAAATAGGAAGCAAGGCCATCTCAACACGGGCCTCTAAGGCCAAGGTTAAAAACTTTGGCTTGACCCGCCCTTCAGCCAGCATGACTTCGCGGGTGCGGCGGTCGGCTTTGAGGTAGACTTGCAGCTCTCGCAAACGCTCTGAAGACGCACCCAAGCTAATCAAAAAGTCACTGAGTTTGGGTGCAAAAGGGGTAAGTACACGTCCGATCCGCCCTTCCGAAAACGAAAATGCACTGTTTAGACGCTCATTAGGGTAATTTATAAGAAGTACACCCGTGCGCGCCTCACGATGCAAAGCTTGTAAGAGTTCAGGTAGGGGCGTGTCTTGAAGCGTGCCCGTTTGTGTATTTTGCGGTACTGAGATATCTGTCACCATAATTTGGCCCGTTGTGAGGGTGTGGCTATTGAGCTGTGTGATTATATATTACCGAACTGTCTAGACGTGTTTAGATAATGAGGCATGTTTAGACAATGAGGTAGTAGGGCAACTAGTAATTGATAAAACACAAAGGCTAACTGACAAACCATAGGCTAGCTGATAAACCACAGGCTGGCAACTCAACCGTGTACAATTTATAGTTTAGCTAACTTTGCTGAGGGATGTTGTGGAGTTTCACTATAGTTTTGTGCAAAGTCCATACACAAACTCTACGCACAAAAGAGGTTGGCTGCAAAACTTGAAACGCAAAATGATACGAAATGATACCAATAGCAGTTCTTGTTACAGGTGATTGACGACTTTGTCACGTCTAGAGAAAGTAAGATGAGGAGAAAGGGTGAACGGGAGACAACTACCTATGGCAGGTGACACCGCTATCATCGCAAGTTCATTCAGTGACATTATCTAAACTCGTGTGTGTCATCTTGTCATGTAATTGCTGCAAGATTTACTAAAGTCGGTGATACCAAGTCTCATTGAAAGAGTAGGCAATCTCGTGGAGGTATTTTTTAAGCTCAAGGTATTTTTAAAAGCGTTCTAACAAACTGCTTTTAAGGTACTCAGGGGTGCGAGCGAAGCTCGGCGTGACATGATAAAATTATGAATGTAATACTTAGGTGACTACCAGATCTCTTTGAGGGGTCTTTTGTGTGCTCAGTCTGAGCAAGATGTTAGCTAAACCTTGCCTAGGTCAGCATTAAGCACTCCTTAACTTCAGTTGAGGTGTTCGACTTCGTATTGAGGTATCTGAACATCCCAAGAGTACAACTGTACTGTTGCAAGAAATACACAGGGTCAATTTAGGAGTGGATAAGCCTAGCAAAATGGTTAAAAGAGGGTCACTACAAGCCAAGGGAAGTCAGTGAAGTGCCCATAAAAGTTACAATGTAGGTGCTAAACGGTACGTTTGTAAGCGTCTCAATACGTGTAGGGTTATAAACTGAGATAAAAATACTCTTTTTGGTTAATTTATTGATAAACTTAGTTTGAGTAAAATGGGTGAAAAGAAAATTAAATCCACTGGGGATGGCATGAATCTCACAAAGATTTAAGCCGCGCTTAGACTTGGTCAGTTCTTAGTGTTTAGTTGGACTTAGTGTAAAGTGAATTGAGTCAATTTTGACCGGGCAGGTTGTAGCAAGCTGTTGAAGTGTTGCTAGAGATGAGTTGTTGTAAAAGCCTGTGGTTAGCACGAAAGTACGTGGTTAGCGCAGTAGCCTTTGTGATAACAACTTGCAATGGTAATCAATTTATGACTACAACTAGCTCGAGTTTGGTTTGGGGCGGGTAATGGTTGATCGCTTTTTAGGAAATTACAAAATTTTGTCACAGCTTGGTGCTGGTGGTGCTGGCGTTGTGTATACAGCTCAAGACCTGCGGCTCAAGCGACATGTAGCCCTTAAAGTTTTGTCTGGACAATTTGGCGCAGATAGTCAAGCTAAAGACCGCTTTTTGGCAGAAGCGCGCGCGGCTGCTGCGCTTGACCATCCTAATATTGGTACCATTCACACGGTCGAGGAAACACCTGAAGGGCAGCTTTTTATCGTTATGTCGCTGTATTCAGGCAAAACCTTAGAAGCGTTTATCAAGCAAGGGCCTGTTCCCATGCAGCAAGCGCTAGACTACGGTTATCAAGTCTTGCAAGGACTGCACTACGCTCACGAAGCAGGTATTGTTCACCGCGATATTAAACCTGCCAATGTCTTTGTGACGGACCGCCAACTGGTCAAAATTTTAGATTTTGGCATCGCTAAAATGCAAGATTCCAAGCTCACGCGGGATGGTGCTGTGTTGGGCACACTCGCCTACATGTCACCTGAGCAACTTGTAGGTAAGCCGTCTATTGATGGACGGAGCGATTTGTGGTCGTGGGGCTTAACACTGTTTGAACTGCTCACCTCTAATTCAACCTTTGACGCACAAGGTATGGCGGTTGTCAATGCCATTTTGCAGGGTAAGCCGCGCCGCTTAGAGGAGTTCCTCGAGCCCAGTGCAGAGCGGGATGCCGTCCAGCGGATTTTGGACCGTATCATCACCAAAGAGCCAGATGAGCGGTTTAACAATGCGCTCGAGGTTGCCACTGCAATTGAACCGCTGCTTAGCGACATGCGCTATCAACTCACCGGGGCCATGCCCACAGCCACCATACAAGCTGTGGTCGAAGACGCTGCTAGCAGCGCGCCCGAAATTCCCAACAACTTACCAAGCCGTAACCGAGGGTTTTTTGGGCGTGAACGAGAGCGTGCCCGCATTGCTGAGTTACTTGCTGACGAAGACACTGCGCTGCTTTGCTTAATTGGTCAAGGTGGGGTGGGCAAGACCCGTCTGGCGCTTCAAGTTGCCATTGAACAACTTGCCGAAAGCAACTTTCCAGATGGGGTTTATTTTATTTCACTTGACTCCTTAGAAAGTGCTAACGATGTGCCCTTGCGGGTTGCTGAAGCCCTCGAGATCGAACTGCGTGACAAAGGCTGGGACGACATTATTGATAAAATTGCCGATGAACGGCTGCTGATTGTCCTAGATAACTTTGAGCATGTGATTGAAGCTGCTGACGACCTTGACCTGCTGCTCGAGTCCTGCTCGGGCGTGACCGTGTTAGCAACTTCGCGCGAGCGCTTAAATCTCGAGCAAGAACAAGTTTTAGACCTATCTGGTTTTCAGCTTCCTGAAAGTGTAGACGATAACTTTGACGACTACCCGGCAACGCGCTTTTTTATTGAGGTTGCCAAGCGGGTCAAGCGTTCATTTACGCTCGAGCCAGACGATAAACCGCACGTGCTCGACATTTGCAAGCAGTTACAAGGCTGGCCCCTAGGCATTGAACTGGCCGCGGTCTGGGTGAAACACATGCCCCTAGCTGATATTGCCAAAGAAATTAGTCAAAACATTGGCTTTTTAGAAACGCGCACCCGCAACATTAGCGAACGCCACCGCAGTGTGCGGGCAGTGTTTGACTACTCGTGGAAGCTTTTAGCTAGTGATGAAAAAGATGTGTTGCGTAAACTATCTGTTTTTCGAAGTGGCTTCCGGCGCGAAGCAGCTTCGGGTATTGCCTCAGCTAAGCTAGCTGTACTTGCATCACTAGTGGATAAATCGCTGTTGCAGGTTAGTGAACACGGGCGCTATGAGCATCACCCGCTTATTTATCAATTTGCAGCGGAAAAGCTCAGTGAAGATGCTGAAGCCTTAGCCGCCACCGAGCGCGCCCATGCGCTTTATTACGCGCAGTTATTGGGTAGCTTGCGGCCCAGCTTGCGGGGCGAAAACCGCAAACGGGTCACGCGCATTGTCAGTTCTGAACTTGAAAACGTGCGTGCGGCGTGGCGTTGGTCAAAAACCCACCGCGATGTTAACAAAGAAGAGCGGGCAGCCTTCAAAAACTTTTACAGCTTTTTGTCGTGGCTGGTCTAAACGTACTCAATTGTTTGACCATCAGGCACATTATGGATGGCATCAAGTAGCATCCTTTAACTTGATTAAGACATTAACTTGAGATGATACTGCATCACCAAGCTGATTTCACCATAAAGACGATCTCAAGAAAGCACGTTACAGATTGCCTTGAGACATTAAATATAGTGATGAGTTTGTTTTATCTTTAGCTTGGTTGTGCAATACCTAGAACATCACCTTATATGACGATACCTAGAACATCACCTTATGCCTAGAGTCATTGGAAGGGTCATTAAACAAGTCCCAAGCTGAGCTAGGTACTTTAGGTGATGACGTTGAGAAGACTCACCTTGCTAGAATAAGTCAGAGCGGTGAGGGTAGCCTAGTCGCAGCGGGTTAAGCCTGCTGAGGAAAGTCCGGGCACCACAAGGCAGAGTGCCAGATAACGTCTGGGCGCGTAAGGCGACGGCAAGTGCAACAGAAAGTAGACAGCCCAACTATAAACTCTACGAGTACGGTTGAGGTCAAGGTGAAACGGTGTGGTAAGAGCACACCAGTGCTTGTGGTAACACAGGCAGCTAGGTAAACCCCACTTGGTGCAAGGTCCGCTAGGGAGAGAGAGCTTGCCCGGCTCGCTAGCATCTCCGGGAGGACTGCACAAGGCGGTTGGCGACAGCCGTCTCAGATAGATGACTAGGGCGCGTAACAGCGTACAGAACCCGGCTTACGACCCTCCCGCTTTTCTTAATACATATTCGTGTGACGGAGAAACATTAGCTAATGACATCAAATGAGATGGTGTCATTTACAAAGATGCCCTTGACAAAAATGCTTTGATATTGCCAGATAGTGTGTGATTGTAACTTGTATATGCGTCGCGCGAAGATTACATCTACTAAATAAGGGTGATTTGCGCTACTGGACGGCGTTGTTGTGCAATTACACCAGTTACCAGCTGTTGCATAGTCAGCTTACAAAATGTATCAAAACTCACAAAAAGATTGTAGCCTCTCACCAATTTGTGAGATTTTTCGCATCGTGTGCATTTACTTACATGTGAGCATGTATAGCGTGTAATGTGCTGATTTTAAGCGCGTTTTTAACTGGCTCACGCTAAGCTAATAGGCCGCGCTTGCTACCTGCGCGTGCTGGCTAGCGTTGAACCTAAGGCTTACGGGCTCATCGAATTGCCATGTGAATGCGTTACTGTACGGCGATTTTAGATGTTACTTGGCTTGAGCTACCTGCTGTGGCGTGTGCTGTACAGCCTAACTGCGCGTGTTGCTAACTTATACGAAGGTGCTTGGCGTGTTGGCTAGATGGTGAGAGCGCGACACGAAAACTAAAGATAAAAGATACCTTGTGAACGAAACTGCCCCGCCCCACATTCCCGTTATGCTCGAGCCTTGTCTCGAGGCCCTCGCCTTGCACCCTGGTGACTGGTGTATTGATGGCACCTTTGGTGCAGGTGGGCACAGTCGGGCGCTATTAGAGCGGGGTTGCTGCGTCCTGGCACTTGACCGAGATGACCGTGCGCAGGAGTTTGTCCGCCCACTGGAAGCTCAGTATCCAGAGCAATTTGTGTTTGCTCGAGCAAACTTTCAAGATATGGCTGAGGTTGCCCTCAAGCGAGGCATTGTGCCCAAGGGTGTGCTACTCGATTTAGGTGTCTCGAGCATGCAACTTGATGAAGCCGCGCGTGGGTTTGCGTTTCGTCAGGACGGCCCCCTAGATATGCGCATGGGGCTGAATGATATTTCAGCAGAGGCGCTGGTGAACGGCGCATCTCAAGACGAGCTTGCTGCCATCATCTACAAATATGGCGAAGACCGCTATAGTAGGCGCATTGCTAGAGCCATTGTGGAAGTTAGGCAGATAGCGCCGATCACCACAACAGGTGAGCTTATGAAGGTTGTGGCTGGTGCGTATCCGGGGCGGGCCGGGTCAAGACACGACCACCCGGCGCGGCGCACCTTTCAAGCCTTGCGCATTGTGGTGAACGATGAACTCAAAGCCCTTGAAAACGCACTAGCTGCGGCTGCAAGTTGCCTGGCTGAGGACGGCCGCTTAGCCGTGTTGAGCTATCACTCTTTGGAAGACCGCATTGTCAAGGTGTTTATGCGCAGTGGCGTATTAACGCCTTTACACAAAAAACCTCAAACGGCGAGCGAGCAAGAATTAAAGACGAACCCCAGAGCCCGCAGTGCCAAGTTGCGCAGTGCCGTCAAACCTGCTGCTAAGCACCAAGATACTAAGCATCAAGATACGTTAATAACTACACCATCTCAGGTACACGTCACCCCAGAAAGGACACCCTCCTCATGATGAAACGTTTACGCCGTTATGCCAGCTACTACGTTGTGCTACTGATGGTGCTATCTGCGCTTGGTGCGAACAATCAGCGTTTGCACCGCCAGCAGTGGCAGATGATTGATCAGAAAAAGACCCTGCAGCTCGAGCTAAGTAGCTTGCGTGCCCAAGAAGCTGCTTATTTTGGCGCGCCTGCCGTGCGGGTTTGGGCCTTAGCTCGAGGCATGATTGCTGCACCCGAAGGACCAAGTGCTGGCTTTATCTTTGCCGAAGCCGCGCCTGCCGTAGAAGTTCTTACGCCAGTCAACGAACTTGAAATTGTCACGGTTTGGTAGATGTGGGTTTCTTAGATAGATTGGGTTCCTTAGATAGATGATGTCGTTAACTACTTAAGCACGCTGTGACTGTTTTTGGCATCTTATTTATGGGACATCTTCATTGAAGGCATCACCTTAATTGAAAGCATCAACCTGATGTTATCGAGCTTAAGTGTGTAGGTAGCTGGCGTAAGTTATCGTAATACGGTGTAACCACAAAATACGATGTAATCACAAACCTGCAGAAGAAGCATTGGATAATTGCGTGTTCATTATGGTGGTTAGATAATGCTAGTGTTGTCAAAATAGAATTTAAGTTGTCTAATAGAATTTGAAGTGTGTCAACTAAAATTGAGTGCAAGCTAGTAAGTGTTAGATAATTCGAGACTTTAATGGTATCTCAAAAACTGAACTTAGAATAATTAAACTGCATCAAGTTGCGCTGGAATACTTACAAGAGAGTTAAAGCAAGTAAGCACACAGACATCTGAATCTGAAAAAGATGCAATCCTCACAAAGGCAAAGTGGCTTAATGTCTGAAAAGTGGCTTATATCTGAATAGACAGGACGCAGCATGGTAAATGACAAACAATCTGAAACTTTGCGCTTACAAAAGCGCGGCCTCATCTGGCTCATTTTGCTGTTGCCGCTCATCTTGGCACTGCTGGGCTTTTTGCAGTTGCAACTGCGCTTGCCCGACTGGCCGCTTGCGCCCTATGAAGACATCATACGGGGGAGCATTGTCGCTACCGATGGAACTGTGTTTGCCGAGGGTGCTGTTGAAGCGCGGGTGTATCCGCAGGGGCGTTTAGCTGCCCATGTGGTTGGCTTTAGTGGTCGCCGTCAACCCAACGGCCGCTACGGGCTAGAAGGTTTGGAATACACTCTAGACGACCGTTTGCGGCGTGGTGACACGGTGACCATCACCATTGATCCGGTCTTGCAAGCAGCCGCGCAAGATGCCTTAAGACGGGCTGCCCTGTCACGAGGAGCTGAAAACGGTACCTTTGTCATTTTAGAAAGTGAAACCGGGCGGGTGCTAGCGGCTGCCAGTTATCCAGACTATGACCCGAACCGCCTCGAGCAAGCACATTCCACCAGTATGATTAACCGGACGTTTTTGCAGCAAGTAGAACCCGGGTCCACCATGAAGCCTTTTGTTATTGCAGCGCTCATGGAAAGCGGTTTACTGGAGGCTAGTGAAATCCTCGAGGTTGAGATGTCCATGCGGGTGGGCAACCAAACCTTTCGAGATGTGGCCCAACACGGGCCGATTTTGAACGTTACCGAGATTCTGCGCTACTCGAGCAATGTGGGCATGATCAAGCTCGGGCAACGCTTTACCCCCCAAGCGCTCTACCATTGGTTTGAGGCCTTTGGCTTTGGGCGCGAAGTTGAGTTAGATGGCGCGTTTACCAGAGCTGGGCAGATGAACGCTTGGGAAGGTTGGGTTCCCCAAGACCATGCGTCTGCTGCCATTGGTCAGAGTTTGTCGGTCACGGCTTTACAGTTAGTTGCTGCTTACAATGTGTTTGCCAATGACGGTGTGTATGTAGCACCGCGGCTTATTGAAGACGAATCATGGCGGCCCGCGCGGCGGGTTATCTCTGCAGCAGTTGCCAAACAAATTCGCCAAATGCTGGTCTACACTGTGGAAGAGAGTAGCCTTGTGCGCGCCAAAGTGCCGGGTTTTGCAGTGGCAGGTAAGTCAGGCACGGCAGATATTTTTGACCACGACGCTGGGCGCTATATTGAAGGTGACTACACGATGAGTTTTGCAGGTATTTTCCCGGCGGATGAGCCCAAAGTTACCGCCCTA
>JBCCOX010000023.1:0-17614 GCA_039025155.1 Deinococcota bacterium
AGACCAATAAAACTTAGTGACGAAGCTGAAAAAATAGCAGCACCCGTCTGCAAGGTAAACAGCACAATTACAGGCGCAAGCACATTGGGAATCACGTGAAAGATGATGATGCGGTAATCGGGGCAGCCTAGCGACCTAGCTGCATCAATGTAGTCATTACTTTTAACGGACAGAACAGCCCCGTGAATAACGCGTGTGAAGATAGGGATTGACCCAATACCGACAGCAATCATAATATTTTCTAGCCCTGCACCTAGCGTGCCCACAATGACGAGTGCAAGCAGTAACCCAGGAAACGCCAAAAGTAAATCGATGGCGCGAAGAATCATAAAACTTACAGCACCTCCAAAATAGCCACTAAGCAAACCAAGGACAAGCCCACCGCATAGTGCAATTGAAGAAGAAATAAGCCCTACACGCAAGCTAATACGCCCGCCCCAGAGCACCCTACTTAAAACATCTCGACCAAGGTCATCAGTACCAAACCAATGCGACCTACTTGGTGACGCTAGCGTATTGCGGGTGTCTATGTCTAAAGGGTCATAAGGCGCAATCAGCGGTGCAAACAGAGACAAAAGCACCACCAACAGCAAAATGGCTAGTGCAATGAGGGATGTCCGGTTACGTAAAAGACGCCACCCAAGCACCACAAGTTGATTTTGATGCGGGTATTTGTCCCTACTAGGGCGTGCTAGCTTGCGTTGTGGATTGTCAACCATAAACGTTAGGTATCTCTGCTAACTGTAAGAAATACGTGGGTCGAGCCAGGTATAGGTAATCTCGACCAAGAAATTGACCAGTACATAAGACGTGGCAACGAGCAAAATAATTCCCTGAACAACTGGAAAGTCTTTTCCCAAAATTGAGCTAACAAGCATGAGCCCAAGCCCTTGCCGTGAAAACACTGTTTCAATAATGACAGTGCCTGCCAGCACTTGTCCAAAGCGAATGCCCACAATGGTGACAACTGGAATGAGGGCGTTGCGCAGCATGTGCAACATAACGATGCTGTGCTGGCGTAAACCCTTTGAACGTGCTGTACGCACGTAGTCTTGATTCATGACCTCGAGCATGCTCGAGCGCGCTAGCCGGGCAATGCCACCAGCAGCCCACAGTCCTAAGGTTAGGGTCGGCAGAATGAGACCGCGAAGTCCACCACCACCTAGTACGGGTAGCCAATTGAGTTGCACTGAAAAAACGAGTATGAGCAGTAACCCTAACCAAAAACTGGGTATCGACACCCCTAAAAGGGCGATGAGCACGGCAATTTTGTCGATGATTGTGTTGTGGTGTAATGCAGAAACGACGCCCAGGGTTGTGCCAAAGATAATGGCAAAGCCAAGCCCGGCAATCGTGAGTTCTAAAGTGCTGGGCAGCCGTAACATAATTTGCTCGAGCACAGGCTTTCTAGTACGAATAGACGTACCGAAATCGCCGCGTACCACGTTACCTATATAGGTTAAATACTGAATATGAAGCGGTTTATCCAGACCAAGCTCTTGGCGTATACGTTCAACTTGTTCAGGATTGGCGGCAGTTGATTCACCAAGAATGGCCCGCACGGGATCACCGGGAACAAGTTGGAGCATCGAAAAGACAAGTAGTGATACGCCGATAAGCAAGGGTATAAGCGTAAGGAGGCGCTTTACGGCAAAAAGTACTAGCTGTTTTCCAAAAGGGCTTTCCAAATTGCTGTCTCCCGTTCAACTGCTCGATACGCCTACTTATCTTATTAATTGTGCTACTTGCTTCTAGAAAACTCGTCTTAGATTAAGTTTGAGCCTAGTTTTAATGCATTCAGCATACATTTAAATGCATAAGCCGTAAGCCCGATTGACGTTACCCACTTACCTCTTCAACGTATGGGTTGGCATGTGTGCTTGGCAGCAATTAGCATGTGTGCTCGGTAGCAATACGCCAAATGTCTAAATCACAATGCATAAGCTACGTTGTAACACCCTACTCTACAAAGCGTGCACCAAAAATGACCGGATTGGAATGTAGATTAAGCATAAACCCTTCAACTTCTTCGTTAACAGCAAATACGGCAATATTTGAATAGATGGGAATATTTAGGGCAGCTTCAGCTAGCAGCTGCTGAATCTCAGCATAGATTTCTGTTCGCTCTGCCGCATCGGGGGTCTCGAGGCCTGCCTCGAGCAGAGCGTCAATTTCGGGACTGCTGTAGTGCGCAATATTGGTCGAACCCATACCCGAAGAATGAAACGAACGGTACAAAAGCACGCCTGGATCAGGACTGTAAACAGCTAAAAGTGCTGTGTTGTAGGGGCTATCACCAGAGTTTACTGTGGCTGTGTAGTTACCTGGAAACTCAATATCCATTTTCACGCCAATATCGCGTAACATAGATTGAATAATGAGCGCAGGTGGCTCAGATACGGCACTTTCCCAAGTTGCATGGTTGACACTTAGAACTTCACCATCTTTGACGCGGTAGCCTTCATCGTTAATTTCTGTCCAGCCAGCTTCCTCGAGCAGTTGCACAGCTAATTCTGGGTCGTAAGGGTACACATCTTCAACGGCATCATTGTAAAACCGCACGCCACGGGTGAGCGTTTGGTAGGCAATAGGGTAGTGACCGCGGAACACAGCTTGGTTGATGGCTTCTTTGTCCACAGCGTGAATGAGCGCTTTACGAACCAAAATATCGTCTGTCGGCGATAACGACGCGTTGATGGTATGCCCGCGGTTGATACCTACGCGCGGCGACAAAAAGACGTTGTACGCAGGGTCTTCGGTAAGTGCGTCAATGTCGGCAACCGATATTTCATCAATAATTTGTGCTTCACCATTAAGCAAAGCTGCCATACGGGATTCTTGTTCATTAATGAACACAAAGCGAACCTGTGGGACAAACGCAGGTCCTTCATGAAACGATGCAGGTCCCCAGTTATAGTCATCGTTGCGCACTAAGACGGTCTCTACCCGAGGAATGGTGCTCTCGAGCTTATAGGGACCTGATCCAATAAGCACATTTGAGAACTGCTCACCGTGCGTTTCAACAGCGGTAGGTGACACCATACCCATAGGTGGCGGCGTAAGGTTAAATGGTAATAGTGCAGCAGGACGATCAAAGTAGACCTCGAGCGTGAGGTCGTCAATGACAACAGTTTCGCGGTAAGCACCCAAAGAAGGTCCTGAAATAGGTGAGGCTGTTTCTGGTGCAATCATACGGTCAAAGTTAAACTTAACAGCCTCAGCATTAAACGGTGTGCCATCGTGAAAACTAACCCCATCTTGTAAGGTGAGCGTCCACATAGTGGCGTCTTCATTGGGTGTCCAAGACGTCGCTAACCACGGCACCAACTCGCCGTCACTATCCAAATAAATGAGCCTATCAAAAATATTCATATTGATGAAGCCATCTTGCTGGACAGCAGTAAGATGTGGATCAAGTTGCCCACCAGCTGTACGCAAGGCAACTGTCAACACTTGGTCATCCTGTGCAAAAGCACCACCTACAACGAACAGTATGCATGCAAAGACTATTTTTTTGAACCCCATTATTTTAACCCCCGTCGTTTGAATCCCCATCGTCATCCTTTCAGCTAGGAACGCAAGAAAACATCACATTGATAACTAACAAAAAAACTAACACCCCCCTTTAGAGGACCCAAGTTCAGCATTATGAAAACCTATGATGACCTTGGATCAAGAGCATCACGCAAGGCGTCGCCCAACAGGTTAATTGCAATGCACACAAGGGCAATTGTGGCACCGGGAAAAGCTGACATCCACAGGGCATTTCGCAGTGAGTAACGCCCCCTACTGACCATGGCACCCCACTCCGGTGAGGGAGGTTGTGCACCAAGACCAATAAAGCTCAGCGAAGATCCATAGAAGATGGCACTAGCAACTTGAATCGTAAAAATAACAATGACAAAAGGAAGAATGTTAGGCAGAATGTACTTGAGGAAAATATGGGTGTCACTTGCACCAAACGCTTTGGCAGCTTCTATATAGTCGTTTTGCTTAATGGACAAGACGACACCATGAACAAGCCGTACAAATGCGGGTGTTGCTCCAATGCCAATAGCAATCATCACGTTGGCTAAACTCGCACCCAAAATAGCCACAATGGCAAGTGCCAGCAGGATACCTGGAAACGCGAGTAAAAAGTCCATGGCTCGCAAAATAAGATAGCCTGTACTACCTTCGTAATAGCCACTTACTGTTCCTAAAACAAGTCCCAATACAGTAGCAATACCGGCTGCAACAAGACCCATGGTGAGTGAAATGCGCCCGCCCCAGACGACACGACTAAACACATCACGCCCTACATCGTCGGTGCCAAAAAGGTGTTGCAAGCTGGGAGGTTGTTCAGCGCTAAGCAGATCAATACGAATAGGATCGTAAGGTGCAATGGCTGGTGCAAAGATACTCACACTGACAACTGTTAACAAAAAGAGTAAAGACACAAGTGAAGCAGGACGTATCAATGCACGTTTGACTCGAGCTACAACTTGACTATCCATACTGGATCCTCGGATCTAGCCACGTGTAGATAATCTCAACGAGCAAGTTTCCCAAGACAAACGCGACCGAAACAATAAGGATGATTCCCTGCACAACTAAAAAGTCCTTTGTACGAATGGACTCGAGTAACAACAGACCAAGCCCAGGACGTACAAATACTGATTCAATAATCACAGTGCCTGCCAAAATTGAGCCAAAACGAATGCCTGCAATAGTCACTACTGGAATCAGTGCATTACGTAGAACATGGCGTAAAGTAACACGGGATTGAGCAAGCCCTTTAGAACGTGCTGTACGTACAAAGTCTTGACTCATGACTTCTAACATACCCGAGCGCGTAAAGCGTGCAACCGGCGCTGCAGCAGCAAATCCCAACGTTGCTGCAGGTAGTACCAAACCCTGCCAGCCGTCCACAGCGGCAATAGGCACCCAAGCTAGCGTGACTGAAAATACCGAAATAAGCATTAAACCAAGCCAGTAACTAGGAATGGACACACCCAAAAGAGCAATTGTGACAGCAATGCTATCAATCCAAGTATTGTGATTTAGGGCTGAAACGGCCCCAAGGACTACACCTAAAACAACAGCTAGGGCTAGCCCTGCAAACGCAAGTTGCAAGGTGCTTGATAGCCGCTGACCAATGAGCGCACGTACAGGCAACCTAAGTTGGATTGACATTCCAAAATCAAGCCTCAACAAACCTTGCAGATAGCTAGTGTATTGCAAGATCAAGGGTTTATCTAACCCCAGTTGCTCCCTAAACTGTTGTATCTCTTCAGCACCCATACTGCCTGTTTCTCCCAACATAGCAACAACAGGATCTCCAGGGAGTAAGTGCATCATTATAAATACAGCAAACGATATAAGCAGGATGAGTGGTACGACCCCAAGCATTCTCCGAAGGATAAACTGCGCCATTATAAATGTTATTAATGAGGATTCTCAGTTGACTTTGTCGCTGAGCTGCCATCATAATAAGGAGTAGTTGAAACAAATTTTCTGACGTTTATAGGATACATCTCTCATTGAGCTTAACATATATTTTTCACGTCTTCAAAGGCCATCAATGCAAGTCGACCTCCGGTAAATAGCGAGATTTTATGTATGCTGCATTCACTATCTATTTAGTTCTTAGTCAAAATATTCACCAATAGAAGGTTTTGTGACGAGGATTTTCTCATTGCTGCTTCGTAAAGATGATTACACCCCCCAAGGATTTTGAAGCACTGTATATCAACACATAAGAAGGGTGTATTTATTCTATTGGGAGACGAAGTCGAGTGTTAGCTAGTGCAACTTATCTTGGGCAATTGCGTGGAGTTTGCTAGAAGTACCTTATGACATTAAGCATAGTGTCATGCAAAGTCCGATGGCTTCACATGGACTCTCTAGATATGAGAAAGACGTAGGCTGTTGCTCGAGTTACGTAGTGATTTACAGACGATTCAAGAACAAATAGTGCGTAATATTTTGCTGTACTGCCTGTAAGGCTCGAGCACGTTGATGCGCTAGCTGACTTAGATTCTCACCATACACAGTTGATAGGTTGCTGATTGCCCAAGCTCGGAATACTTACACCAGCCAGTGAAAAAGAACCTGTGTCCTCAAAAGACAAGACAGCCGAGGCATCTGACCCTGATAGCAACTTGGTTGCTAAGTTGTGCAAGCAGTTGCAATCTAATAAAGACACCATATTTTGTTGATGTTTAAGCAGACTCATCTTTCTTTTTCATTCGTCTATCAAATGATTCTCCACCTTTTCCCCAACAAGTAGGCTCGATTTCATAGAGTATGACCTGCGTACCTTCAGCTTTGGCCCCATTAGCTACAAGAACGTCCGTGATACCTTTGATGATGGCTTCACGTACCTCCTGAGACCGTTTAAAAATCTCGACTCGCACTATCGCCATGATATTGCTCCTTTCAGGCAACTTTGAACTTATAAGACAGTGGGGCTCTGCCTAACTGTTCCATACCGTTTCAAAAACGCGCAAAAAATTTCCGCCAAGAATGCCTTCAATATCAGCTTTGCTGTAGCCTTTGTCCTCTAGCAAATCAATTACATCAACGATTTCAGAATAGCAACTGAAACCTTCGGCAAAACGCTCAGGTGCGCGCCAATAAGTGGTGACGTACCTGTTCATTTCGGTCATGACTTTCATATATTTTGGTCCGTGCTGGTCGTGGTTGTGCGGTGGATAAGAACCTAGGCTAAAGTCTGTACCTATACCAATATTTTCTGTACTGCCTAGAAGTTGTGCTAGGTAATCGATGTGCTCGAGATAATCCATCACCGTTGGACGCTGTGTCATACCCGGTTTGAAAATAAGGGGGCCCCAATTCACCGTACCGATAATGCCGCCGCTAGCTGCTACGGCTCGAATTTGCTCGTCGTCGATGTTTCTAGGATTATCAACTAAGCCTTTGGGATTGGCGTGACTAAAGACCACCGGGTGACTGCTTGTTTCGATGATATCTAAGCTCGAGCGCTTTGATACATGCGAACAGTCGATAACCATCCCTATCCGGTTGCATTCAGCAATTACACTGTGACCCAAAGCAGATAGCCCTGCGTTGGTGTACTCGAGCACCCCACCACACAAAAGGTTGTCCCTGTTGTAAGCGGGAATCAACATGCGCAACCCCAAACGAAAAAAGGCTTCAACATATTCCGGATGACCGCCAATAAATTCACCGTCTTGGGATGCCAGTAGCAAACACGCTTGACTAGCATCTTTGGCGTCGCGGATATCTTGGGCCGAAAGCGCAAGACGCAAGTTGGGGTGTTCTCTTACTATCTTGTGCCAGTGCATAAGGTCAGGTAGTGCCTGTTCTAACCCTGTGTGGGGTCTTAATGCAGTCACGGCATAGCAGGTACACCCATGTTGGTGAGCGTGAGCAAAGTCTGCATCTGGCCAAACTTGCATACAACCATCGACAAAAACAAACGGTTGCTCGCGCTCTAAGATGGGGTGGAACCCACGATTAGGGCGATTATCCACCGGGGGGTCGTAACGATGTGTTGTGTCCATAATTTCCTTTCAGGCAGGCTTTTGTAAACAAGAATTTTGTGTGCTGCGCGTTTAGTACCCTAGCGTCGGATTGCGCATGGTATTCAAAAGAGGTTCATCAGCTATAAAACGTGACAAGTTGGCTGAGAATTCCTCGAGGATGCGTTCAGCGTTATGGGGAGAGCGAAACGACGTGTGTGGTGTCACAACCAAGTTAGGTACGTCCCACATGGCGTCATTTTCAGGTAGAGGCTCGGTTTCAAAAACGTCAAACAGCGCACCTGCTATCCACGCTTCGCCTAAGGCGCGTTTCAGAGCGTCCATCGCTACTAAAGCACCCCTGCCAACGTTGATGAGATAAGCATGTGACCGCATGGCGCGCAACGCTGAAGCGTCAATCATGTGTTTTGTCTCGGACGTTAGCGGGGCTGCGAGTACAACAATGTCAGATGCTTGTAATAATTGATGCAACCTATCAGGCGTGAAAACCTCATCAAACCCTTCAACAGCACTCCCTTCAGCACCTCTTTTGGCAGCTGGGGTGCGCCGCATGCCAATAACTTGCAACCCCAGTGCTTGGGCTCGCCAGGCCACTTCTTGACCGATGGCTCCCGTACCCACAATACCGAGGGTCATGTTAGCCAGCTCGAGGGGTTCGGTAGCAATCCATTCATGCTTGCTTTGCGCGTTAAGTAATCTTGGAAACCGTTTGGCAAGTAAAAACATCGCACCGATAACGAATTCTCCTATGGCTTTGCTGTAAGTAGCAGCCGAACGCGTCACCTGCAAGTGGCCTTCGCGAATACCATCTACCACTTCGGGAATCATCAACCAATCAAACCCAGCGGTACTGGTGTGAATCCAACGTATGTCTGGCGCATGGTGAAGGACGTGTGCGAGGTCTTCTTTAGTCATAGCCGCGCGCAGCAAGGCATCAGCGTGAGGAAAGTTCAGTGATTCCGACGATGTTGTAAAATTATGCGTCAACCTTTCAAAAGTGACACTTGGGAAATCGCGTTGTAGCGGTTTTAGATCATCATCCGAAAAGTAGTTTGCCACCAGAACTGTGACGTTGTGATGGGCGTTCATACTCGAGTTGCAAACGACAATAGCATGAAACAGTGACGGTACCACTTGCAACGGTACCCCTCACCTTCGTAGCCGTTGAGTTTCACTTCGTTCACGTCCTCAATCCTTCCGCCTCAAGTCGCAGGTAGAACCTATTTTGAGCATCATAATAAAGCTATCTTATTGATCTGGTACAGCAACACAACTATATTTGAAACCAAGTATCGTGTCAATTTCTCTCTGCCGTGCGGGTGTTATGCAGAATAAAGACATGTAATTTTCTATAAAACACTTGACCTTTTAGTTTTGTATCGGTACATTAGTACAAATGGATTTCAGTACAAACCCGCTTTGGAGGTGAAGGCAGACAAATTTCTTTTGATAATTACGCCTCTACGAAAACGCGTCCTTGGGAGGATATATAATGACTATCTCGAGATTACTTATCACGCTGCTACTGTTCCTAAGTTCACTGGCTTGTGCACAAGGTGGCACGATTACTATTGGCATTCAAAACCAACCGGAAGTCTTAAACCCCGTGTTGCCCATTGAGCTTAACGGGCTGATTGTCACTGGTACTTTATACGCGCCTCTTACCGCCGTTAACCCAGAAACGCTCACAACTGAACCCTACCTAGCCGAAAGCTGGGAAGTCAGCGACGATCTCATGACATGGACGTTTAATCTTCGCCCTGAGGCTGTATGGCATGATGGCGAACCGATCACAGCTGATGACGTACAATTCACGATTGAGCGCATTCAAAATCCAGAGGAAAACACCGATACACACACGGCTTCTTTGCAAATTGACCAGGTTGAAGTAGTTGATGAACACACGGTGATTTTTCAGCTCAACGAGCCCAATGCCCTTTTTGCCGATGTGCTTTCTTCAGGCGGCTGGGAGCCACTACCTGAACATATCTTTGGGGAGTTTGAAAGGCTTACAGATGCCGTCGAATTCAACACGCGTACTCCCGTTGGCAGTGGTGCTTTTCAGATTGGTCGCATCGAAGCCGGTAGTGAAGTTGAAGTGATGGCGTTTGATGACTTTTTCTTTGGTCGCCCCAGCTTGGACAGTATCATCTTCCGTATTGTGGCCGATCAAAACGCGGCTGTTGCGCAAATGCGTGCTGGCGACCTCGACTGGACAAACATTGAACCTGTTCACTTGCGCGCCATTGACAGTGATGCACAACTTGAAGCCTTTCCCACGGCGGGCAGCCGCTATGTACTCGCGCTAATCAATGTTGGTGAAACTTGGGAAAATACGCTAGGTGACTTTTTGGTACGTCAAGCCATGTTTCATGCGGTTGACCGTGAAGCTATTGCCGAGCGCATTGGTCTTGGCCTAACGCCAGTCATGGACCGCGTTGTACCAAGTACGCTCGGTTGGATTCCAGCACCTGAGGTTGATGCTTACGAATACGACCCAGAACGGGCACAACAGTTGCTCGAGGAAGCTGGCTGGACAGATGCCGACGGGGACGGCATTCGTGAAAAAGACGGTGAGACGCTTTCGTTTTACGTGCTCGTTGACCGCGGTAACGTCATTCGGGAGCAAATCGGCTTGGTGTTACAACAATCGTGGCAAGAAGTTGGTATGGATGTTGATTACATCGTGTCAGAACGTACGGGTCGTTGGATTGAAGAAACGCGCGCTGGCACGTTCCCTGTTCGCATGACGTCTTTTCCCATTCCTAATGGCGACTGGATTTACCGCATCTTCCACAGTAATGGCTTAAACAACAGCGCCAGCTATGTCAATACTGAAGTTGACCAACTGCTTGATGAGATGCTCGCAACAGGTAGCCAAAGTGAGCAAGGCACACTAGCTTCTCAAGCAGACGCCCTAATTTATCAAGATGCGTTTACATTACCTTTTTTCTTGCTGCCTAACCTACATGCTATCAACACACGCCTAGAAGGTGTGCCTCGAGGCGAACTTAAACTTGCTACTCCTTACGCCTGGCAAATCTCTGTTGAAGAATAAACCCACCATAACCAAGGGTAGGCAAATTACCCTTACCCTTGGTTATACTATTTGCGGTTATTTTGTTACCAAAATAACCCGAGCGATTCCGAGCGTTCCGCGAGACAACTCGCGAGCAGAAACAGATACCAAGTCCGTATCAGACATATGGGAATCCCGCAGGGATTTATGATGTGTTTTTTTCGGACTTGGTATTGCACGACCAAGCTAAAGATAAAACAAACTCAATCACTATATTTAATGCCTCAAGGCAATCTGCAACGTGCTTTCTTGAGATCGTCTTTATGGTGAAATCAGCTTGGTGATGCAGTATAAGGCAAGTTATGTTTAACTATCTTCTCAGACGTTTACTCAGCTCAGTTATTGTGCTTTTTATCGTCGTTACGATTACCTTTTTTATGATTCAATTGGCACCCGGTGGTTTATCTATTTTGATGCGCCCAGATATCACCGCCGAAGAAGCCGCCCGCTTAGCTCGAAATCTCGGTCTTGACCGACCGCCTCACGTGCAGTATTTCAATTGGTTGCGCAACGTTTTAACGGGCGATTTTGGTCAGTCATTGGCCTACGGTGGTCGTTCGGTATTGGAAATGGTCGTTGAGCGCTTGCCTGCTACACTGTACTTGGGTCTTTCAGCTATGTTGCTCACGCTAGTTTTAGGTATTCCTACGGGTATTATTGCTGCGCGCAATCAAAACAACGCCATAGACCAAGTGCTCAGTTTTTTTAGCTTTTTAGGTTTGGCCACGCCTAATTTTTGGCTTGGTATCATGCTCATTGTACTTTTTTCAGTAGAGCTCAATTGGCTACCTGCTTCTGGCATCAGAAGCAGCGGTGACGAACTTTCATTTTGGAATCGCTTGAAGCACCTAGTGATGCCGGCTGTTGTCTTGGGTACCTCGAGCGTAGCTACGATTGTGCGTTACACGCGTTCTAGTTGGCTCGAGACCATGCGCTTAGATTACGTGTTGGTTGCGCGCAGTAAAGGTTTATCGCGAAGGCACATAGACTACAAACATATTTTGAGAAATGCAATCATCCCTGTTATCACCGTTTTTGGCATCGCACTACCTCGTATTGTTGGCGGTGCGGCTGTGGTTGAAACCTTGTTCAGTTGGCCAGGCCTTGGAAAACTGGCTGTAGACGCCGCTTTAAGAAGGGATACACCACTCATTTTAGGTGTTACCATCTTCATCTCTGCTGCTGTTATCTTAAGCAATTTATTGGTCGATACGCTCTACCCTGTGCTTGACCCGAGGATTCGTTACGAATGAGTGTACAAACGCGCAATATACGTCTAAAAGAGAGTCCCGGTTCTCGGTCCAAAACCATTTGGAAACGCGCTAGATGGTTGCTCGGTAAAAACAAATTAGCAGCTTTTGGGCTTATTTATATAGTGCTCATTACCGTTACTGTGTTGATTGAACCTTGGTTACCCTTGGGGTCACCTACCCGAATCAGCCTTCTTGATCAGTTTCTCCCACCTTCGTTAGAACATCCTTTAGGAACCGATGAAAATGGACGCGATGTGCTGGCCCGTCTTATTGTCGGCGGTCGTATCTCGCTGGCTGTCGGGGTTGCTGGTGCGGTACTCACCGTGCTTATTGCGTCTACTGTTGGCGTTATTTCTGGGTTTTTTGGTGGTCTTGTCGATCAACTTTTTATGCGCTTAGTAGACGGCCTTATGTCGATACCAACGTTTTTTTTCTTGCTCGTTATCGTGGCTATCTGGGGGTCTTCGCCGGCTGTTTTGATTGTATCTTTGGCACTCACCCGTTGGATGGCTGTTGCTAGGTTGGTTCGTTCGGAAGTATTGCGCTTTAAGAATCAAGAGTTTGTCACAGCCGCTCGAGGTCTTGGGGCAAGTAATATACGCCTTATGTTCCATCATTTACTGCCACAAGCAGTCCCCTCACTTATCGTTGCGACGTCCATCAATGTCGGTGTGGTGATGCTCATCGAAGCCGCCTTGTCATTTTTGGGGCTTGGTATCCTTCCGCCTACGCCCTCATGGGGTAACATGCTCACAGACAGTCAATACTACATTTGGTATGCTCCTCACCTTGCGGTTTATCCTGGTCTTATGATTCTGTTTAGCGTGCTAGCGTTTAATTCATTAGGTGATGTTTTACGTGATCTTCTTGACCCTCGTATGCAGGGAAACGAACCGTAGTAGCTATTAAAAGACACAACAGCTACATGGTAGATACGAGGTTGCAATGGCAATAATAACAATATCGCTTTTGGTAAAGCCATCTGCATGCTAGTAAATTGCACTTTGGTAGTGAGTGCCGTGATAACAGATAACGTTGTGCTTCATTTAGTCTCTATGTTGTTAGATAAGCGCATTTTTGAAGCGAAATTCAACAAATTTTCTCTAATAAGGTAAAAAATGCATTTTCCGAATCTTGTTATTACACAAGGCGATTTTCCTATTTATCTGCAGCTTAAATATCAGCTAGTACATTTAATCAGTAGTGGCGTCCTTGCAGAGGGCTATCAACTACCACCTGTAAGAGCACTTGCAGAGCATCTTGATATCAACCCAGGAACGGTCGCGCAAACCTACAAAGAGTTGCAAGCTGAAGGACTAATTGAAGGTAAAAAAGGTAGGGGTAGCTTTGTCTTACCAACGACAGACCCCAATGTTGCTGATTACGCTGTGAAACACCAGCTTCTTGTTACAGCGTTGCGTGAGTCATTGCAATGGGCTTACGCACTTGGTTTTGGTCATGCTGAGATTCAGCAAAGCCTGTCTGCGCTTTTGTCTACTGAGCCCGTTGTACGTAAGGCTGTTTTCGTTGGCCATACAGCAGAGGGTGCGCAAAAATATGCTGACAATCTGACCCAGTACTTGTCTGATTTTCAGCTTGACGTTACCCCGCTAACAATTGAACAGCTCGAGTCACAACAAACGAGGGGCGTACTTGACAACACCTATTACGTTTTTACCTACGCGGGTCTCATTCAACGAGTTGACGCTTTACTCAATGAACAGTCACGCATACACCGCACAGTGGGAATTGTCGTTGAGGTCACCGATATAACAATTCAGGCCCTATCTACCTTTGATACGGGTGTTCAAGCTGCGCTACTCACTGAAAAACGCTATATGCACGGTGCTTTGAATCTCATTCAACGATACAGCCACATACCCATCGACAATATCGAGATACTTTACGAATTTAGTGAAGGAAAAATACACGCCTTGTTAAACAACACAGATGTCATTCTTTATACGTTCAGTATGCATCATCACGTAGCGTCACTGCAGCCTAGTGAGCAGCTACCCTTCGTTGAACTTCAATTTGACATCAGCGGTGATTCGTTAAACAAGATAAAAGGCATGTTAATGCCTATGGCCCGCTTAATCTAGTACAACACTTGTTGCAGTTTGATCACACACCACTAAGCTGACTTTCTAACTAAGTTACGCAGATATTTGAACGATTACGATTGCGCTCGAGCCACAAACGTTTGTTTCATGTTCACTGCTGGATTGCAGTGTGTCATCAAGATGGTTTGCTAGTTGAATGCAGAAGCTATTGGGGTAACACCACAACGCTCGAGCAAAAATTTTATCCGATGTTCACCTTGGTCTAGGGTCTAGATTGAGTAGTAGTTTGTAGCAGCAAAACGTTGTTTTTAATAATCTTCTACCGTGCCATCTACTCTCGTAACACGTGGCATGGTCATCGTGGTGACTGACTCGTGCGTTAATCTTTGCCAATCTAGTTCCACACCAAGTCCGGGTCCTTGCGGCAGAGGTACATGGCCGTCATCTATGTTTAGACGCAAAGAGCAAACATCCAATTCAGCATTTGAGAAACGCTCTTTGGCCTCGAGCATCATAAAAGCATGACTGCTGGCTGCTAAGTGCAGTGACACAGCTGTTGCTACAGGTCCTGTACCCGGTGAGTTATGGGGCGCAAAAAACACCTTTCTCGCACCACACAAATCCGCTACGACACGCGTTTGGGTAATACCTCCTGCACGCATGGGATCAGGTTGGACGTAGGCTACACTGGTATCAAGTAACTTTACAAACGCCGACACATAGTATAAACGTTCGCCAGTTGCAACACGCACCGGTGACGCTAAACAAAAGGCTTCGTGTTGATCAGCATTTTCAGGTGAAAGTGGCTCTTCGATAAACAGAAAATCAAGCTCAGCAAGACCGCGTGCAGTATGCAAAGCATCTTGAAATCCAAAACGCCCGTGACAGTCAAAGCAAAGATCAATATCATCGTTTGCGTGTCTTGCGACGGTCATGCGCTCGAGCTGCTTAGAGACTTGGTCATATGCTGCTGGTGTATCACTTAGGGTAGGAAAAGATTTTAATGTGCGCCAACCTTGTTCTGTGAGTCTAGTCACGTTATCAACGATCTGCTCGCTACTGTCGCCCCCAAGGTGCGTGTATACGCGAATCCTATCGCGTACTGCTCCACCTAACAGTTGATAAAGGGGTACATTCATGCGGCGAGCAAGCAAATCCCAAAGGGCAACTTCAATACCTGCAAGAGCCGTCATCACGGTAAAACCCCCTTTCCAAAACCCCCGGAAAAGGTACTGCCAGTGATGGTTAATACGTTCACTCTGCTGACCGCAAAGATAGTCTGCAAACGTCGTTATAAGTGACCTAACCGCTTCGGTTTGCCCTGAAAGAGTGGCTTCTCCATAACCTACTACGCCGTCACTGTCACAAATACGAACAAAAATGAGTTGGCGAGATCCTTCTTGCAATACGGCATGTTCAACACTGACAATCGTACTCATGTATTACTCCTCGTACTCAAAAATGCCTTTACTTTCAGGGTCTTATCTTTGATGCAGATTTTGATGGGATATAACTTAGCACCTTTATAGATTTGTGCTGCCTCTTTCAACGTTGGCGTTTCTTCGCATGTTCCTACGTTCCTTAACCGATTAGCTAGAAACGATATAGATGACGCGGATAGGCAGTTTTAAATTGTATCGTTACTTTAACACAATTTTAATATCACCTCGATATTCAATTTAGCCTTGTCCAAACGTCAATTTCATATAAGTTTCTGCGTACACACTTGACAGAATTCTTGATACGGGTAATTGTATTGGTTAATTAGTACACATATCTTGTAGTACCTGCAAGCATGATAATTTTGGTTTGTCTGCTTAGTGATTTTAGAGATGGGAGAATTGAAGTGAACGTTTTGGTCAGCAGTGTGGTTGACACCAAATACGTGACAGAACTTGTGACACGTTTTCCTAAGTACACGTTTACGCATATGGAAAGTAACGATGTCGTGCCTGCAAACATAGCCTCTGTGGAGGTCTTTCTCAGGTGCGGTATTCCCCAAGCGCAGCAAACGCGCTTGATTTCGCAAGCATCTCAGCTGCGCTGGATTCACACCTGTAGTGCAGGTTTTGACTATTTACCTTTGGAGCTCATTTTCAGTAAAGGGCTAATGCTAACGCGTTCTGCGCAGACCAACAACGTACCCATTGCTGAATATGTCTTGGCACATATCTTGAGTTTTAGTAAGCGCTTACCAACGTTTGCAGCCGCGCAAGCGCAACGCGTTTGGCAACGTCGAAACAACCTTCAAGAACTTGTTGATAAAACTGTAGGTGTCGTTGGGGCCGGCTCAATAAGTAAAGCCCTAGCACAACGTTGTAGAACATTAGGGATGCGCGTTATTGCTACTAAACGCAACTACGAGGTACTTTCTGATTTTGATGAAATTCTACCCCTCGAGCAACTGCGTTCACTGTTAGCGCAGTCCGACTTTGTAGTGATTGCTTGCCCGCTTACCTCTGAAACGAAAGGCATGATAGGTGCAAATGAACTCGAGCACATGAAACCCGAAGCTTACCTCATCAATGTTGCACGCGGGCCTATTGTTGATACCGCTGCGCTCATAGATGCACTCAAAGCAAAAAAGCTAGCAGGCGCTGCACTCGATGTTTTTGACGAAGAACCCCTAGCCCAAGATAGTCCCCTTTGGGAAACGCCTAATGTCATACTTACCCCCCATATTTCTTATGTGTCCCCTCATGTGATGTCAAGAATCACTGCTGAGTTTGCCGACAACTTAGCACGATATGCAAAAGGAGAACCCTTACTCAATCAGATAAAAAACAGAGAACTAGGTTACTAAGTTTCAAAAGGAGTTGTTGATATGGCGCATAAGTCTGCGGTACAAGATGTTCCTGCTGATGGTAGATGGCACGTTGTTCGTTTACCTGTAACAACCGATATGAACGGCATGGACGTTGATATTCATGCTCATGTCATCCACAAAGGCAACGGGCCCACACTGACGCTACTTTCGGGTCTTCATGGCAATGAATGGTTGCATCTCGATTTTTTCATGGAGTTGCACACGATTTTATCCGATACAACCTTTCAAGGTAGAGTCATCTTAATTCCTTTAGCTAACGCGGTTGCGTTTGGCAGTTTGACCAGAAATATTCAAGATGATTCTGATAGCCCTGATGCCAATCGCCTTTTCCCCATTGGTGGCCCGGTTAATACTGGTCTGAGCGAACAAATTGCTTACACGCTTGCTCAGGAAATCTTTCCTGAAACAAACTACCTGCTTGATTTTCACCTTGGCATTTGGGGGTCAACACTTGGTTCTACCATTGTCGGCATTGACTATTCTGATATGCGCGTTAACGACGAAAGCCGCCGTTTGAGCCGTGCTTTTGGTGTGCCCCTTATTTACCGCGCCCACATGCAAAGTAAATTTCCTGGGCCACGTGCAAGCCAACCCTACGCTGGTGAGTTTTTAAAAATCCCCTGCTGTGGAAGTTTTCTTGGTGGCGCTGGTTTTGATAGTGACCTTGAGAAAACCTGGACGCAAGGTAATATCCAAGGCGTTCTCAACGTGATGTCAGAGTTAGGTATGCAAGACTCACCACAGTTACTACCAGAGCGCTACTTAGTTTACGAGACCATCCACCGTCTGAACCCCAAAATGGGAGGCCTCTTACAGCCTATGAATGAACGTGACTCTTTTGGACGTGAGGTAGCAGCTGGCGAGTTATTGGGCAAGGTGGTCAG
>JBCCOX010000024.1:0-17607 GCA_039025155.1 Deinococcota bacterium
AGCAATTTTGCGATGTGTCATACGGAATCCGTTTGTATCCCGAATAATGCCTAAAGGCATCATTGCGTCCATTACGGATTCCGTAGCGTATCCTACCTGCTCTCGCAGGGATTGATTCTTCGAGAATCAACCGGATTTGGTATCACTGCACAAAAACGCTGACTCATGCGGAATCTGTAAATGATGCTTTTAGGTATCCGACATGTCCACCACGGATTTCGTAGCTTATCTCACCTGTTCTCTTCAGGGTTGATTTTCAAAGAATCAAGCAGATTTGGTATCAATTTTATGGCAGTTCCGACAACAGCGTAAGATTGAATTGAGGTTGGCTAGTCGTTGGCTCGAGCTTTAGCTTGTCTAGCTGCTTTGGCTTTAGTCTCAATTTCTTTAAAAAAGTCACTCTCGGTAATCTCGGCAACTTCGCGCTGGCGTTTGCTGTTGTCAATTTCAATGCGCAACTGCATCACTTGTTTTTTGAGGCGCGCTTCGCGGTCAACAACTTCTTTGGCCATGCGGTCAAAGACCTTGGCAAGTTGCCCAAGGGCGTCGTCTCTAGCTTTGACCTCGGTAAGACTATCCGCCTGATAGACGCCATCTTCTAGAGAGGCTGCGGCGGCTGTGAGGCGGTTCATTTGCTGAATGTATAAAAAGTCTTGCATCATGTCGGCTAGGCGGGCACGTAGACGTTGCGAAAGCACTTGAATAATGCTCCGGGCGACATCACTATGAGCAGCCATAAATTCGTAAAACGGGTCTTGCTCGAGCCGTAGCAGTGTTGTAGGTTCTAGCGCGCGAACAGAGGCTGAGCGTGTTTCAGCATCTAGTAGGGCCATCTCACCAAAAACATCATGACTAAATAAATCGTTGAGGGTCATCTCGCCATCAAACACGCGCACTCGTCCGGAAACAACAATAAACATGCAGTCACCAGCATCACCTTTATTAAAGATGGTCTGACCTGCATCAGCATGTTCAATTTGGAGTAAGTCAGCTAGTGCGTCGCGGGCGCGTTCTGGCGTTCTGGCAAAAATATCCACACTGTCAAGAATGGTTTTAATGTGTGCTGGGTCAACGTGTGTTGAGCTGATGTGCTTTGGGCTAGGGGCGTTCACACCGTGCAACTTAGCACAAGCTTAGATGAAAATTGCAGGAATTATCCTTAGGATTTACTTAGAATTGTGTTGATGACCAAATCAGGTTGCTGGCTTAAGCTAGCCTATCATCAAGCCATTGGCTGAGTGTTTGTAGAACGGCATCTTTAGCGGTATCGTTCAAAATTTCGTGATAGCTATCGAATAACTTCAAGGTTTTATCGCTACTGCTTACACGTTTGTAAAGTTCCTCGCTACCTCTGGCATCTGCAATGCGGTCAGCATCCGCGTGCATGATCAGCATAGGTAAGGTCAACGCAGGCGCACGTTGCAATATGTCTTCGCCGGCAGTGAGTAAGCAGTAGCCAAGCCCAGCACGTACCTTACTCGTGTAGACCAAGGGGTCATGGAGATAACGCGCCACAACGTACGGGTCGCGGGCAATATCGCGGGCGTCCAACGCTTGAGTGGGTAGGTCTGGTCGGGTTTGAGCGAGAGTTTTAGCGATAATGTTAAGCCATCCTGGAAGCTTGACAGCGTTGCGTAACATGGCTCCGCTGAGACAGAGTAGATTGATATCATCAGGATTCTCGAGGCAGGTTTGCAGCGCCACCAAGCCGCCCATACTGTGTCCTAGCAAGACTAAGGGGACATCAGGATGAGACTGTTGAGCATGCCTAAGCATCTTAATGAGGTTATCCACATAACCTTCTAAATTCGTTGCGCTGGCGCGGATGCCACTGCTGTGGCCGTGACCGTGTAAGTCGCACGCATAAACTGCTAGGTTTTGGGTTGCTAGCTGCCTACCCACATGGTGATAGCGTCCGCTGTGTTCGGCATAGCCGTGGCAGATGATAACGACCGCTGTAGGGGCTGCTGTCGGCGCTTGAGGGGTTCGCCAAGCTCTGTAAAACACATGAGGATGTGTGTGTAACCAACCTTGCTCAGTCTGAATAGATGTGCTCACTATAAGAAAATATCACTCTCGTAAATATATTTAAGCTTGATGCATATAGCCCAGCTAGTTCGATAATCTAGCCAATTCAATGACCTAATGCAATGACCTAGCCTCAGCAGCTTTTATAGATAACACAGCGTTTAACGCCCTAATTGCTGGGGGATGATTTGTGCTGCCCAAGCCACAAATTTGAGCGGTGGCGTGACCATGGCGGTCGCCATAAACGACACTATATGAACAATAAAAATATCAAACCTGCCAAGTAGGTCGGGGCGGAAGCGCTCGAGCGACCTGAGCCCGTGTGCCCAAGCTGTTGAAATCGTCGTGTAAACAGCAAACACGATCCACTTGGTAAACGCAAACGAAGCGTTCTGATCCTCGAGCCGAATCAAGAAACACAGCCCCGCGAGCATTGCCAAAATAACATAGTGCTCCACAGGTAGCGCGCGCAAGTCAAACGTAGGGCCGCGCAGTTGTTCTTTGATGTTTCTTGCCATCATGGTGGCAAAAATATCGGTGCGTAAAAACTCGTCGCTAAAGTCGCCCGGGTTGACTTGTTGTTGGGGATTATGAGGACTAGTTTCCCGTGTAGACGTTCGCTTGTTGGTTCCTGTTGTCTTCCAAGTTGTTTCTGCTGGAGGTTCGTGCAGGTGTTGCCGCACTAAATCATAATTGCGGCGGGTTTCTGGGTTAGACAGCACGCTATAAGCGGCGTTAATGCGCTGAAATAGGGCATCTGCATAAGGATCACCGGGGTTGAGGTCAGGGTGATGCACTTTGGCAAGCTGCCGATAGGCGCTGCGCACCTCTTGCAGGTCAGCATCTTCGGGAATTCCTAAAATGTGGTAATGGTCTTGCGCCACAGTTAGAGATTAGCATGAGGCTGGCTTTACAAACCTAACCACAGCGCACAGCATCACTGCGCAAAGCCCTCAACTGTAGAGACTTCAATGACTAATGGATGAATCACAACGGCGTGGTTGCCAGCTTAGCGTTAGACTGTAGTCAATGATAGATAAACTCAACGCCCTTAAAGAAGAATTTGAGACGCTCGAGGTTAGCCTCGCTGACCCGGCGCTCATCAGTGACCAAGCGCGTTATAAGGTCGCCATGCAACGCTACGGTGAGCTGGCGGGCATCATGAAAGTGTACGCCGAGTACAGCACGGTGTTAACTGGCCTAGAAGATGCCAAGGACGCGCTCGACGACCCTGAACTAGCTGAGATGGCTAAAGAAGAACTCAGCGACCTAACAGCTAAGCAAGAAAGCTTAGAAAAAGAACTCGAGCGCTTGCTTCTCCCTAAAGACCCCTTCGATGATAAAAACGTCATCATTGAAATTCGGGCAGCAGCTGGTGGCGACGAAGCCTCGTTGTTTGCTGCTGAAGTCTTGCAGATGTACTTGCGCTACGCCAGCACACTAGGCTTTAACACCGACCTGCTAGATTCTTACGACAACGCACTAGGTGGCTACAGCAAAGTGAGCTTTGAAATTACCGGTACGGGTGCCTACAGCAAGTTTAAGTACGAGTCCGGTGTTCACCGCGTGCAGCGCGTGCCGGCCACCGAAACGCAAGGTCGCATTCACACCAGCACCATTACGGTGGCGGTACTTCCCGAAGCAGATGACGTGGATTTTCACCTGTCGCCAGAAGATTACCGGGTGGATGTTTACAGGTCGTCGGGACCCGGTGGTCAGTCGGTGAATACGACCGACTCAGCCGTGCGCATTACCTACAAACCGGGCACAGCAGACGAGATCATTGTGACTTGTCAAGACGGCAAGTCGCAGATTAAAAACAAAGAAAAAGCGCTTACCGTACTGAGAGCACGCTTGTTAGAACGCGAACGGGCGCGGGCCGAAGCCGAAGCCCGCGAAGCCCGTCTGGTGCAAATTGGTACAGGTGAACGCAGCGAAAAAATTCGCACCTACAACTTCCCGCAGTCGCGGGTAACTGATCACCGGATTGGCTACACGACCCACAACTTAAACGACATTATGCTGGGCAGTGTGGACGAACTCACCCAAGCGCTCACTGAAGCTGAGCAAAGCAGGCAACTTAATGACCTAGCACAACCTGCGGAAGCAGCCGGTGGGACGGCGTGAGTTTGTCGTTGCCGCCGCAATTTTGCTGGACGCGCAAGGGCGCGTGTTGCTGGTTGGTAACGATTGGCAGGGCTACGGAAATGTGCGTTATACCTTGCCCGGAGGTATTGTAGAGCGCGGTGAATCTACGCTAGACGCACTTTCACGGGAAGTTAAAGAAGAAACGGGTCTTAACATCACGCGGGTACATCACCTCGCCTATGCCGTTCACGTTGAAGACATTCGGCGCAATGACCGGGCGGTGTCGTTTGCGTTTTTGGCAGACTACGAGGGCTTACTCAACCCCAAAGATCCCGATGGGTTTATTGTTGAAGCGCGCTTTTTTCCAGTAGAAGAAGTTGAAACGCTTATTCCCATTCCGCCCTTACGCGATCCTTTGGCGAACTACTTGCGTGACCGCAAAGCTGGGCGGTTTTACTCGTACGCAGGTTGGGATGGACGCGGGATGCGGCGCGTGTAGATTATGCCACCCTACAGCCACCTGACGCAGGCGCGCTAAACTAGGCAGGTGAATCAACTTTTAGCAGTGATGCGCCGTTTACGCGAGCCGGGTGGTTGCCCGTGGGATAGGGAGCAAACGCACGCATCACTCAGACCTTATTTGTTAGAAGAAGCTTGTGAGGCCGTCGACGCTATTAGCGATATGGCAAACGGAGGTAGCCCCGAGCCAGTCACTGAAGAGCTAGGCGATGTACTCTTGCAAGTTGCGTTCCATGCCGTTATTGCTGAGGCTGAAGGCAATTTTACCTACGATGATATTGAACAGGCTATTGTAGATAAGCTCATCCGCCGTCATCCGCATGTTTTTGCTGAGGTTGAGGTGAGTGGTGCTGATGACGTTGTACGTAACTGGCAGGCCATCAAAGCAGACGAAAAAGCTGGTCATCCGCAAGCTCCCGAAGACAGCGTACCGCGCAGTTTACCTGCGCTGGCTAGGGCAAGCGAACTGGGGCGCAAACTCAACTGGCCAGAGTTGTCGTTTGATGAGCTAAACATGCACTATCTAGCTCACACACCAGCCGCTGACGGCATAGCGACTAATGGTATGGCTGCTAGTGACATGACTGCTAGTGACATGACTGCTAGTGACATGACTGCTAATGGTATAGCTTCTGATGCTGACTTGGATGCGTCACACGCACACCTTGGGCAACTCCTTTTGCTGCTGACTGACCACGCGAGACATCTAGGCGTTAACCCGGAAATTGCCTTGCGAGATGCCACTCAAGCCCGCCTCGAGCAGGCTCGAGCGCAAACCAAACATGACCACACGTTAGATGCAACAGCAGACGAAACGGCACAGTCTTTGTGACCTTAGCTAAACCACCCACAAGCTTGACAAATGACATCATCTCGACAGATAACTTGTTGACAGATAACTTAGCAAGAAACCTCAAAAGCTACGTGCAAGGCAGCACACCAAGCACCTTGGCGATGCCAGATTTTCGAGCGGCGGCGGTGCTCGTGCTGCTCGTACAAACGCCCCAGAGTTGGCACGTGCTATTTACAGTGCGGTCACAGCATTTACCCAGTCACGCTGGGCAAATTGCCTTTCCAGGAGGCAAAGTAGAAGCAGGCGAAAGCCTAGAACAAGCAGCCCTGCGCGAGTGCGACGAAGAGGTTGGGCTTAACCTAGGAGCAAGTGCTATTTGGGGACGTTTGGGCGATCAACTGTCGCCATTTGGCTATATTGTGACGCCCATTGTGGCCGCTTGCCAAGCAGACGACACGGCAACGTTTTTAACACATCTAAACTGCAGCGATGGTGAAGTTGACGAGGTCTTTTGTGCGCCACTGAGCGACTTACTGAGCCTGCAGCCAAAGCTTGAAACACGCAGCCTAAACGGACTCACGCGAACCCTTCACTATTACCACTGGTCCGACCGACTCATCTGGGGGCTTACCGGCAACGTGCTTGCGGAACTTTTAGAAGCTGTACAGCAGAGTGTTTACCGTCCCGCTGGGTTGAGAACATCCCATTAGCTGTGCGGTAAGTTGCTGATGGTATTGCTGCCAATGATATTGCCGCCCATGATATTGCTGCTGATGGCATTGTTACTGGCAACTCCCTCGAGATGGTGGGTGATGATAGTAGAGATACTGAAATGATGACTGCAGTCAGAGAATACCTCGCCCCTGTGCTAAGTGATCACCCTGATGTAATCATCACCTGATGTCATCACCGTGCATGGTCACGCTTCATCATGAACAGTAAATTATCACTAAAATTAGAACCCAGCAACAAGGTAGACAGTTCGCGTTCACAGCCTCAACATTTAAATCATGAGCGTTTAAATCGTAAGCGTTTGAGCGTTACTGTACGCAGGTCATAGTAACCATAGTAAACTCGAGATGGGCCGTGAAAGTATGCTTAAACGCCGTGAGCTTCGTGTAAAAACTGATCAAAAAATTGTACCGTTTCAACTCGGTGTCATTGTTGAGTCACTGCAGGGTATTGGCATGGCCACCGATGACGCCATTCGGCTGGCGCGCGGGGCAGAAAAACACTTTCGAGCAGAGGGCAAAACATCTGTGGCTGTGGACTTGCTGACCGATTGGCTCGAGCAAACCCTTGCAGAAGACCAACCTAAAGCACTCGTGACGCGCTTCCACAAACAAACGCCCCCGTTTATTCCGCTACAGGTGCAACACAATCACAAACAAAGTGCTTTTTCCAAGCGCCGTCTGGCAGAATCGCTAGAACCCTTGGGTTTACCCTTTAAGCAGGCGTACACGCTAAGCCGCCAAGTGGAGCAGCAGTTGCGCAGTGAAGGGGCCCGGGTTGTGGGTCGCCGCGACCTCAATTTGCGTATCGCGTTAAGTTTAGAAACCCGCTACGGGCGGGATATGGCGCTTAAATTTGAAGCCCAAAGCCCAGAGCGTCTAGAGCTGTATATTGATGAATCGCGCGATCTTAAACTGCCCTACTCGAGGGGTGTGCTGGCGCGTTCGCTCACAACTATTGGACTTGCACCAGAACACGCGCATTACCTAGCTAAACGAGTTGAGACTTTGCTCTGGCGTAGTGGTGAAGACAGCATCGCCAGAAACTATTTACGTGAGGTTGTCGCTGGACTTCTGGCAGAAGAAGCCGGGCAAGACTACGCCATGCGCTACCGACAAATGCGCCACTTGCGCCGCCCCCGCTTGCCGCTCATAGTGCTTATTGGTGGCGCGCCGGGGGTGGGCAAGTCTCGAGTGGCGTCTGAGCTTTCTTACCGTTTGGGGATTCCTAGAATTGTCTCTTCGGACGCCATTCGCCAAGCGCTGCGTTCGCTCATCAGTAAAGAGTTAAGCCCCACCTTGCACAGTTCTAGCTACGAAGCGTGGCACGCAGAACTGCTGCCAGACGAGCATCACACGGCGCGGCCAAAACGCAAACGGGTCACGCGCGGCTTTCAGCATCAACTGCGGCAGCTCAGCAACCCGCTCACGGCCATTGTGCAGCGCAACAGTGACGAGGCTACGTCTTTGGTGCTCGAGGGCATCCACGTTGTGCCGGGGTTCTTACAACTTGCATCTTTAGAAGATGTGCTGATGGTTGAGGTCGTCCTCACCATTGACGATGAAGCAACGCACCGCAAACATTTTGAACACCGTGACATAGAAACCGGGCGTAAACGAAGCTCGCAAAAGTACCTAGAGCACTTCACCGAAATCCGTATCATTGACGAGTTTATCTGTCAGCAAGCTAACAACCACGGCGTCCCGGTGATTGAAGCAAGCAATATAGATAAAGCAACTCAGCGGGTGTTGGAGTTGTGTTTAGAAGTTGCTACGCCAGTTGATGTAGACAGCCAGCTTGAAGATCAGCCTGATGATGCGGCTCAGCAGCAGCTCGAGCAACACCCTCACCCCCAAGCTGACCCCCAAACTGACTCACAGCTACTCGAGCAACTTCAGGCTCGGGCTAATGTTCCTCATCAAGTAACGCAAGACATATCGGACAAAATAACGCAAGATGTAGCGCCTGATGTTCCGCATGAAGCAACACAAAATGTACTAGGTAATGCGCCTGATGCGCCCCCACCTGCTCACCTCCCGGAGCCTAATCTTGCAGAGTCTAATCTTGCAGAGCCTAATCTTGCAGATGACACACCTGCTAGCGATGGGCTACCAGCACGTAATATTGCGGTTGACTGATAATACATTTGATAAGTAATTTGATGTGATGTTAATAAAATAATTACCATCAAATGGGTGTTCAACACCTTCACTCTTGACGACCACATAGGCTGTCATTGAGTAATTCCCCATTCTTCCTTGCTTGACGACCACCCGCATGTTGATGACTCATCCCGTAAAATTGCTAAACGTATCTTGTGATGGTTACTAAAATACCTGTCGGTTTGTCTGTGATGCCATCTTTATGCATTCGATGGGATGCTAGTTGCTATGGGTGTGAAGGATGTGACGTGATGGCGCGTGCTACTCACCTAAGATAAAAAACACGCGGAGCGTGTCATGTGTGTTGTCTGTTGAGTTTGATGAGCTAGCTAGAGTGATGACATTCACCGCGTCACGACTATGACCAAACCCATCACAAATACGCCGTTTATACGCCCAGCAAGCTCCAGAGTTCGCTGTCAGGCGCGCGCTGAGACGCGAACATCTGTGCAGCAGTTTCAAGGCCCAGACGCTCAAGACCCAGATGTTCGAGACCCAGATGCTCGAGAGCTAGATGCTCGAGACCCAGATGTTCGAGACCGAGATGCTCGAGCCAGCAAGGGCAACTCAGATAAAGCTACCGAGCAAGGTTTTTGGAAACACAACAGAAAAGCTGGTCGCAAACCTGCTAAACCATCTGCTGAAGCGTTTTCTGGCAAGCCCGCTCGAGCCCGCCGTCAACCTGCAGCTAGACAGCGTACTCAAAAACGTGCTCAAAAACGTGCTCAAAAACGCGCTGGCACACTTCTTCAGATGCCTTCCCGAGCAACCTCAAGCGCTATTGACCTGCGCGCACTGACCAAACGCTACGGCGCGCGTACCGTCGTGCGAAGTGTGTCGCTGAAGGTGGCTTCTGGCAGCATTTACGCACTGGTTGGCGCCAATGGCGCAGGCAAGACAACTGTTATGCGTATGGCCACAGGGCTAGCGTATCCAACGGCTGGGCAGGTGCGCTTACTAGGGCAAAGCCCCTTTGACGACGCCCGCATTAAACAGCACATTGGCGCTGTGGTTGAAGCGCCAGCGGCCTTTTACCCTTACATGAGTGGGCGCGCCAACTTGCACCTGCACGCGCGCTTATTGGGGAAGCGCAGCCGGGCCAAAGGGCGTCTGGTAGCGATGCTAGATAGGCTCGAGCTACTCACAGCAGCCGACCAAAAGGTAGCCACCTACAGCCTCGGCATGCGGCAACGTTTAGGCTTAGCCGCTGCGCTTTTGGGCGACCCCAAGGTGCTCATGCTAGACGAACCTGCCAGCGGCATTGACCCCTTGAGCGTGAACCTCATCTACCAAGTGCTCAAAGAAGCGGCTGCAGATGGTTGCGCGGTGCTACTTTCCACCCATCACCTAGACGATGTCACCGATTACTGTGACGTAGTTGGCATGTTAGACGCAGGCAGTTTAGTGCGGGAAGTTGCCTTAGCACCTTTGCGCCACAAGTACCGCGCGCATGTCTCTCACGCAGCTAAAGCCGCTGAGGCCCTAACTAACTGGGGTGGTGTGAGCGAGGTTCACAAGGAGGCTAGCAGCGTCACCTTTAGCAGCTCTGAACGCCGCAAGTTGGGGCAAGTTTCGTTTTGGCTGGCAAAAGCACGGGTGGCACTTTATGACTTGCAACCAGTTCGTTTTGACCTCAAGCGGGAACTCGAAGATGCCCGTGAACAGGCCCAACTTCTGAAAGATGACGGCCTCAAACAACGCAAACCTCACCCCCCCAAAACTGCTGAAGACCTTGATGATTTGCTAGACCTTGACGACCTAGACCTTGACAACCCAGACCTTGACAACCTCGAGCTAACGCTTGATACAAATGGAGACAGCCCAGTATGACCCAGCTTTTACGGCTAGAAGCTCAAAAACTGTGGCACTTAACCAGTTTGCGTTTTAGTTTAGTGCTGTTTATTGTGTTTCCGCTTTTGTGGGCCTATGCGCCCGGCATTTTTAATGTCTACGGCTTTTTTGTGGTGTCTGGCTTTCAAGTGCCCGGCTTGGTGTTGCGCTCGAGCATGGAATTTTTACTCCCCCTTTTAGTGGCCATTGCCAGCGCAGAACTGTTTGGGCTAGAGATCAACTACGGCACACTAAGGACTATTTTATTAAGGCCCGTCTCGAGGGGCCAGTGGCTTACTGCTAAAGCACTCTTGTGTTGCTTTTACCCCTTTGTGCTGGTCTATATGCTTTTGGCGCTGTCGCTACTTGCTGGCGTATTTGCAGGCTACGGCCCGTTTCAAGGTGGTACAGGCGTGGGCGCAAGCGGTCTGGTTGGCTTTGGCACGATGCTCCCGGGGGACGCTTTTGTAGAACTGGTGCGGGCTTACACCATTGCGGCTTGCAGTTTAATTCCCATTGGCTTACTAGCACTGCTTGGCTCAGTACTGCTGATGCGGGCAGGCGCAGGTGCGCTGGCCGCGCTCGCGGCGCTCATTGTGGTGCGTTTGTTGGTGGTATTTCCGAGGCTCGAGCCCTTCCTGCTCACCAGCCAACTCGACGCTTACTTGCGTGCTAGCCAAGGTGTAGGACCAAGTTTGCTCTATATTTCTATTCACGCACTGGTGTTTGCCATAGCCGCAGTCCTTATTTTTGACCGCAAAGATGTATAAGTTGATGTGCTGAGTTTGTCTCAAAAAACGATGCTGATGGGTTATTTGTTGGAAATTGGGCTTGGGTTGCTCTAAATAGATCAATTGTGAAATACTTCTTTTGGCTTGGAACATGCAGCAAATACAGATAAGTCTGTTAAAATGCCTGCTTGTAGGCGAATTATTGTTTTGGGATATATAGCTTAGGCATCATCATGAAGTCATTTAAGCTCTATATGGTGATGTTTCCACACCTGCCTCGCCCAACATTTGACATGATGGTGCTGACAAAATAATGTCAATTTGTACTTTAACTGTGAACAGCATCAAGAAACTACCCAGAACTGGATTTAGGAAGGACACTGCGCTTATGACGAACGCGCTTTGCAAGTCTCTAATACCTCAGACCTCAATACCCTTGACACGATACTGGCGTGGCTGTGTGATGATCTTACTCACAACGCTAATAGCAAGCGCCTCCGCCCAAACTGTCACCGTGCAAATAGCAGCACTCTCCGACGAAACGGCCGCCATCAACTTACAACGCGACTTGGTGAATCAAGATTTTCCGGCTTATTTGGAAAGTGTGGAAACAGATACAGGCTTTTTATACCGCCTGCGGGTGGGTGCGTTTGCAGACCGCGATGCCGCTGTGCTGTATGCCGCTGAACTGGCCAAACGCATTCCGGGCAGTGAACCCATTCCGGCGACGGCTGGGCAACTTTTGCCACCGGGCATTGCACCCTTACTACCTCGAGTGGTTGCCCGCTACCCCTATGAACCGCTCACCAGCGAGTTGCGGGTGATGCGCTGGGGCGACGGTTACGCGCTGCGCTTTCAGGATTCTGCTGAAGGGGAGCCGCTCGAGGCAGAGTACCGCGTGCTCATTCCGGGCCTAGATAGTTTGCCTTTTCTAGCATGGCGGGCTGCACCAGATATGAGCCAGATGCCAGATGCTCAGCCCACATCAGAAACGACATCTCTAGAAACGACATCTCCAGAAAGTATGGTGTCGGAAAGTGATGATGCAGAGACATCTTCGATGGAAGCTGACTCGAGTAGCGTAGATGCTGACACATTAACAACCTCACCTGATACTACAACAACCTCACCTGAAGCTAGCAGCGAACCTGCCCCAATGCTAGAACCGATGGTAGATAGTAACGACGCTTGGAGTTTGCGGGTGAGCAGCATTCCACTTGCCCCAGAAACCAGTAGCGGCTTAGGGCGCGACGACGCCGTGGCTGCAAGCCTTGCTCAAGTTGCCCGCACAATGGAGCTAGATGTCGCTACCGTAAGCGAATTTGTGCGCTATCCAGTGAGTGACTCTATCAATGGCGGTGTACCTTTTTTGGTGATTGTGGAACGTTACAATATCCTCAGCGGGGCAACCCAGAGTTACGACGCACTCGGGGATGTACCAGACGGCATGAACGCGCCAGCCGGGCCTAGCCTCACCTGGTACGCGCGGGCAGTGCCAGAAAATTTACCGATGAGTATTGGTGAGACAGTGCTCGAGCCCCGTGCCATCTTAGGACTCAATCGCAGCCTCACGTTGTTACCGGAAGCAGATGAACTCATGCTCACAGGTGGCACTTGGCGGGCTTCTGCTGAAGACGGCTTTAGCCGCATTGACTTAAACAGTGGCGCGTCGTGGCGCGCTGTTGTGGGTTTTCCCCTGTGGGCATCTGGCGAGTATCTGCTCGCTTTTGCCAACGATGAACTTGTGGTCTATCACTTACAGTAACAGCATCATTTGACACGGCCAGAGTTTGATAAGGTTATAGATAGCACCTGAGGAAGCGTCAAGCCTTAATAACATCAGGCCAAAACTGACACATAATGATTTATAAACCTGCTGAAGCTATACTCTCAGCAGGTTTTTTGAATAGTAGAGCAACCGCGTGATGAAGTAGCAACACCACAACCCAATGATGCACACACATTTGAGCTAATGAAATCTCTCTTTCTCCCTTGTTTGACGCACGCCATCATCTGTCAGGGTGCTGTAACAGCATCTTGTAAAACTGCTAGGAGACATCATCAAAAGAAAACAGGCACAATGAAGCGTCATCTCCACTTGGTGTTATAGGATAGACCTATGACGTTAAGGCTGAGACTAATACCAAGCCCGAAAAAACACATCATAAATCCCTGTGGGATTCATTCTGTCTGGCACGGACTTGGTATTTGTTTCTGCTCGCTCCACTCGGGTTACTTTGCTACCAAAGTAACCAAAAATGATATAAGTTACATCACCTGTAACAAGAGTGACATCATGTTTACAAAGCACACAATGTTTATAAAGCACACACGCAGGGACGCACTCTTATGAACATTATTATCGTCGGTGCCAACGACACTGCTGAGCAAATTGCAGATGCCCTCTACCACGGGCATAACGTCACCATTTTAGATAACGACCCAGTGGCGGTAGAAGCGTTTGAAGCCATGGACGTACAGGTAATGATTGGCAATGGTGCAGACCCCAAAGCCCTGCGCGAAGCTGGCGCAGACAAAGCCAACGCGCTTATTGCCTGCACCATGAACGACGACGTGAACGTGCTGTCTTGCTTAGCGGCGAAAGGCCTTGGCAGCGAGCAAACGATGGCTTTTGTCACCCGCGAACGGTACATTGAAGCGTTTGCCCAAGAGGGGCCAATGGAAAGTGTGGCGCTGGTTATTGACCGAATTTTGTGGCCGCAGCGCACGCTGGCTAATCAAATTGTGGATATTGTGCAAGTGCCACGGGCCTTGGATAGTGCCTTGTTTGCAAACGGCAAAATCAAGTTGCTCGAGTACCGACTTGAAGCCCACGACCCACTTACAGATATACCTCTAAGTGAGCTTTCCCTACCGCAGAGCGTGCTGGTGGCTGGCACGATTCAAGACGATCACTTTGTAGTGCCTTCTGGACAGACTGTCTTGAATGAAGGTGACCGGGTCATTTTTATGGGAACCGCCCAAAGTATGCGCCAAATTGAGGTCATGTTTGCCCCCAAAAAGCGCAGTATAAACGTGACTTTGGTGGGTGGCGGCAATGTAGGGTCAATGGTCGCCAAACAATTGCAAGCAGGCCGCACCAATATCACCATTATCGAAGCAGATGAAGCGCGCGCTGAGACCCTAGCAGAAGGCCTACCTAAAGTGACCGTTCTTAAAGGGGACGGTACTGATCTGGACTTATTAGAGCAAGAACGTATGGAAGACTCTGACGTGCTCGTCGCTATTACCGACGACGACGCCAAAAACCTGCTGGTTTCGCTACTTGCCAAAGAGTTGGGCATTCCTAAAGTGATTACCCGTGTGAGCAATGCAGGTAATCGTCGTGTGTTTCAGCGTTTGGGGATAGATAGCCCACTGGCCGCCTACACGGTCGCTGTGCAAGAAGTGCTCAACTGGTTACATTTACACGATGTTGATCATTTAGCCAGCATAGAAGGCCGCGCCGACGTGCTCGAGCTAGTTTACCCACACGAATGTCAAACGGGTAAATTAAGTGACCTAGGTACGCCGCCCAACAGCCTCATTGGGGCGATTGTGCGTAAAAACAAAGTCATTATCCCTAAAGGGGAAACGCGCATTTTGCACGGTGACCAGCTTTATATTGTCACCACGCCGGACAATGTTGAGGCTGTACATGCGTGGCTCGAGCCAAAACAACTTACCTTTTAGGTTTTAGCTTTTAAGCACGGTCATTTACCGTACAGGACGCAACTATGCCCTTGCAAACCCCGACACTCACCACCACACGCTTGCGCCTACGCCCGTTCACAGAAGCAGACACAGACGCTATCTTTGAACTGCAACGTAACCCGAAGGTACTGCGATATTGGGATGCACCCCCGTGGCAAGAGCGCGCTCAAGCTGAGCGGTTTATTGCAAGGTGTACGCAAATGGCCCAAGAAGATAGAGGCATCCGGCTCGCTATTGAGCGCAGTGCAGACGATGTATTCATTGGCTGGTGCGCATTTTTTAGCTGGAACCCGGACTACCGCAGCGCTGGGATTGGCTACTGCCTTAGTGAGGCGGCCTGGGGTCAAGGCTTTGCAACTGAGGCTGCGAGCGCCCTACTTCAGTGGGCGTTTAACACACTCGACCTCAACCGGATTCAGTCCGAGACAGACACGCGCAATATAGCTTCAGCTCGAGTGCTTGAAAAACTGGGTTTTGTGCGTGAAGGGACCTTACGTGAGGATTGTATCGTCAATGGTGAGGTTTCAGATTCGTGGGTATACGGGCTGTTACGGCGAGATTGGCAGCTGCCCACGCACGAGGTCACTATAGGTGGTAACGGTTAAGCAATAACGTTGATTTAGTAATCGCAGACCACTAACTGATCTTCTAAAGCATGATTGTTGAAACGATAAGGCATGTGTGTACAGGTTGCAGTAGTGAGGATAGTATCAAGAACAATAAGCATTGCTAAGGCAAGCAACCTAGCTAGATTGATGTTTTGGCATTTGTTAAGTCTGCCAAGCATAATCCTGCTGAGCATAGTGATGTCAAAAAGATTAAAAGGAAAGCCTCCTTTACATTTTAATCGTAACCTGTTACACTATGTCAAGCTTCCTTTACATTTGAAGCTTACTTTTAGGAGGTTAGCAATGTCTAAGCCAAATGTGCGCCTCGCCATCGCATTATGTGCTTACGCTGTGGTGCTTGCAGCATCACTTTATGTGATGCGCTGGCAAGAACTAGATACGCTCTCGAGAATACTATTGTCGCTATCACCTATGGTGCCAGTTGTATTTGTTGCTCGAGCTGTCTGGCAAAGGATTCATCAACTTGATGAACTGCAACGAAAAATCCAGTTAGAAGCGCTTACCTTTGCGTTTGTGACAACAGCACTGCTGAGTTTAACCTATGGATTTTTAGAAAACGTTGGGGTTCCCAAATTAAGCATGTTTGTTGTTTGGCCGCTTATGGCAGCAAGTTGGGTGCTGGGGCTTGTGTTACGCAATGCTCGTTACTGAGCGCGTGGCAACCAAGCTCAACAACCAGCTCAAAACGCTGCGGCGGGATAAAGGATGGACCCAAGGTGATTTAGCCGAACGCCTAGATGTGTCGCGGCAAACTGTCAACGCTATCGAAAACGGTCGCTATGACCCCAGCTTGCCGTTAGCATTTACACTTGCAGACGTGTTTGACTGCCATATTGAAGACATCTTTTTTGTTGAGGGCACTCAACAACATGCTCACACACAAGATGCTCAAACCAAGGAGGCGGATGATGCTTAGCCTTGCGTTTCTCAAACTTCCAGTGACCGACCTCAACCGAGCTGTTAGGTTCTACACCAGCGCCCTTCCCCTGAACGTGACGTTTGCGGCTGAAGAATACGGCTGGGCGCAGTTAGAGGCAGGTGACGTGTCATTAGCGCTTTATGTACCAGGTAAAGGTGGCGGCAACCGGACGCCCGGTGGGTCGGTGAATTTTCAGCTTCAGCACCCAAATGTAGACGAGCTTTTGGCAACCTTCAAGGAAAATTTACCAGATGTTAAGGCTGAGATTTTTGAGAATAACGATGGCTCGAGGTCGCTCGAGTTTGCTGATCCAGACGGCAACGAACTTAAAATTATGAGTACTTGATGGTGCTTGAATAGCATCAACTTAATAATACGAAATCCGCTTATATCTCGAATAATGCCTAAAGGCATCATCTCGTCCAGCGCGGATTTCGTAGCTTATCTTACCTGCTCTGGCAGGGGTTGATTCCCGAAGGAATCAACCGGATTTGGTATAACATCAGCCTGCTACTGTCCACACACCTCACGCACAAACTCAGCCAGCGTGACATTTTTATAGTTAGCTTGGCCCGCGTAAGTAAGTAAAGCATCACTACAATATGAGTTAACTTGGCTGAGGTCAAGCGCTGCAAACACTGCCAGTCCGGGTGCTGCAAACGACGTACCTGCATACACTGTACTGGTGATGGCTAATGTGTCTGCACTAACCCCTGCACGTCCCAGCGCGTCGTTAAGTTCAAACCACGCGCCAGCCATGCTGATTGCGCCCGGGTTACTAAACTCGGCAAGTTTATCTGTGCCTACGTTGCTCGCGCTTACGCTAAGCACAAAGGGCCACGCAGCCGGGGCTAGCGGATAGTCCAACACATCCCCATAGTTCCCTGCTGAGGCTGTAAACACGAGCGCGTCTGCGTAGGGGCCGCCCATATCAGTTGACCGAATAATGAGGCTTTGTAGGGCGTCATCTTCTAAAGCTGTGGTGGCAATCTGCCAGAGGTCATCATAAAACTGCTGAAAGCTTTTTGAATCTGCTGAGCAGTCCACGTTAAACCGTTCAGTATTTTCGCAGGTTAGCAGCGCCATGTAGTCTTCAAAGCTGTGAGCTTTACCATCATCACGGGTTTTCTGATAGTCCCAAAGCACACCACAAGGCACAATTGCAAAACTCATATTGACAGCTATACGCTGCAGACTCACAGGCACACCTAAAACAGCGTTGCTGATTGTCAGTGTGTAGACAGCGTTGTCTAATGTATTAGCAATGCCATCAGTCTGGAAGCCTTGGGTGTCCACACCTTGCACAACAATTGCGTGACCATCTTTTTTGAAGACAACTGTCGTATCACTTACAGCTACGGCATCGGCAATATGACTTAGTACAGCTAAAACGTGGTTGAATACCAGCGCACCATGCGAAAGCTGACCTTCTTTGCTGAGGGCGTCAAGTTTGTCTGCCAGC
>JBCCOX010000025.1:0-17553 GCA_039025155.1 Deinococcota bacterium
CGGGTGCATCATAGACCAATTTTTAGCGAGCGCCCGGAAGGTGCGGGCAACTTCTTCTTCAGCGCGGCTGGCGATGTCTTCTAGGGCAACGGGCATGTCGCCAACGGTTAAGGCAAGCTGGCGCAAACTACTTTCGGCCTCGCGCAATGCCCGGTCGGTTGGGGTTGGGTCAAGGTCGAGCATCACTTGGCGAATGAGCCCTGTTTCCAGCACGGCCACAGCGAGTAAACGACTGCTGGACAGCGCAGAAAGATGCACCTCGAGCGTCAGCAAACTGTCGTCTGCAGGTAAGCTCACCAGCACGGCATAGCCCGAAAGTTGCGCGCTTAAGCTGGCGACCTGTTGCCACAAAGCCTCACCACGAACGGCCTGCAAGTGTGACAGAACGTATTGTTTTTGAGCTTTAGGAAGGCGCTTGGGTGGAATAGATTTGCGTGCATAAACCCGGTAGCCTTTCAGCGTGGGCAAGCGCCCTGCTGAGGTGTGAGGCTGGTGCAAGTAGCCTTGTTGCTCGAGGCTGGCAAGTTCACTGCGCACCGTGGCACTACTGACCCCAAGGTGCTTGGCAATCACCGCCGATGGCACCGCCCGCGCAGAATGAATGTGCGAGCGAATGACCATATCGAGGATGCGCGCCGTGCGTTCTTCCATAGCAGCTTAAGTATATCACGACCTAGCTGGATATTTATTGAACCTTAGTGCAACTTAACCAAGATATGAAGATAGTAGTATCACGCAACCATGACGTGATGTCATGAGACGCTAGCCGCCTGCCAGTTCCACAACAACCTCAAACTGTGCTTTGCTAATCGGAATAACGCTGAGGCGATTGCCGCGTTTGACCAGCGGCATCTCGGCCAGTCGCGCGTCCTCTTTAAGGGTGTTTAGCGGCACGTAGACACTAAACTTGCGCACCGCTTGAACGTCTACTAAAATCCAACGCGGTTTATCTGGGCTTGCTTTAGGGTCAAAATATTTGCCGTCTTCTTCAAACTGAGTGGCATCTGGATAAGCTTCAGAAGCAACTCTGGCAAGCCCTACGATGCCCGGCGGTTTGCAGTTGGAGTGGTAGATGAGTACAGGGTCGTCAACTTGCATGCTGTCACGCATAAAGTTACGTGCTTGATAGTTGCGCACGCCGTCCCAAGGGGTAGTTTGTTTGGGTTCAGCGAGCATGTCGTCAAAGCTGTAAACGTCTGGCTCGGTTTTGAGAAGCCAAGCGTAAGGCTTTGCAGTTTCCTCCAAGGATTTAGTCATGAAGGTTATTTTAGGTGATGCTGAGGATGGTGTGCTTGCTGGAGGGATTAACGCAGCTTGTCAAAAGTGTGTTAGGTAGAGGTTGCACAAGATGCTGTTGCAATGGATGATCTGTTATTTAGTGTGTCATCTGAGGGGAAGGGAAGATTCCATTGGATGCTGAGCGTGCGTCACGAGTACATCTACATCTGCATCACTAAGTTAACAGCATTGGGCATTCACGATGCAAAGGTCAACAATTAGCAGTTGCATAAGCATCTATTACAGCCTGATAATCAGTCCCTCGATGTGTCATCAGAAGAAGTGAAGGGGCGAAAGGAGAAGGGGAGATTCCATCAGGTGCTACGCATGTATCACTAACTTGTGTAGTTGCTAAATGCTTCAAGGTCAACGATACTTGAAAGCGTTAGGCGCAGGCATCACACAAACTATGCTTGCCAACTAGAGGCATCACTCAATCTGTCTCTAAGGCTCGAGCCACTTCCAAAAGCCCCTCAAACGCAAGCTGAGGCTTACGAACGTCAATATTTGTACACAAAGGTGCTATTAGCTCACTGCTGCCACCCGTGGCAATGACGTAACACGAGGTCTCATCATGTGATGCTGTCCTACTAAGGTCGTCCTTAACGCGGTCAATCATGCCATCAACTAAGCTTGCATAGGCGAGCACTAAACCAGCCTGAAGGGCACTCACGGTGTCGTGACCAAGGGGTGCATCTGGAGCTTCCAAGGGAACGCGCGGCAGTGCTGGCGCTTTAAGCAACAGGGCGTCTTGCATGGCATCTAGCCCGGGGGTAATGGCAACACCTTCAAACGTGTTGGGGAGTGTGACCACGTTAAAGGTTGTGGCACTGCCCATATCAATAATGAGGCGGTGCTTAGCCCGCTGTGCAATCTCAGTTAAAAGATTAAGCGCGGCAACTGCTGCGACCAACAAGTCTGGGCCAACTTCGTGATGGTTGGTGGCGTCAAAGTGAAGTAAGCCGAGGTCAATCATAAGCTGGCTGGTGACGAGCGCAACCTCACGCCCAGTTAGCTCGTTCAGAGCGGGTACTAAGCGCTCTGTAATAGGTGCAACCACCGAGGACATGATGACCTGTTGAATGTCAGTAATCTGTGCGTCAACTTGCATGTCCTCGAGCCACGCGCTTATTAGGCTAGTGTAGTCGTGGCTCGAGCGTGTCTCCTGGCTGCTTGTACGCCATAGCTGAACGAACGACCTATCCTGATACGACACATTTTGATACAACGCAAGTTTGATGTTTGTGTTGCCAACATCAACAAGTAGTGAGTATGACATAACTAGGTAACATAACCTAAATCTAAACTATTCACTTAACCACATCTGACAAAGCGCTTTTATTTAAGGGTACTTTTGTGTGATGGTACTAAGGTCGTATGAGGTAGGTGTTGAGGTTATCGTGAGTTAGTCATCCAAGTTTAGTCATCTAAGTGATGTATATCGTTAACGCGCACAATTCTCATGCGTCCATTGGTACGTCGCAAGATGGTGATGCTGGTGTTATCAATAGTGAACCCCCAGTCGTCTGGGTTGGGCATGGCCATGTTCATCACCCACAAAAGTGTGTTGCGAATCACGCCACCGTGACAAAAAATGGCAAATTTACCCTGCTCGGGTAGATCCTTCAAAAAGTCGGCAATGCGCACGCGCACGTCGACGTTGGATTCAGCACCGGGGAGTTGGTAGGTGTCAATTTCCTTGCGGCGCGCTTGTATCATCGCGGCATCTTCGTCTGTAAGGTCGTCCCAAGGTATGTTTTCAAAGCGTCCAAACGAAATTTCACGAATGCGTTGGTCAAGTTTAATCTCGGCGTTAGGTAGGGCTAGTTTGGCGGTGTTGTGGGCGCGTTGTAAGTCAGACGCATAAACACCATCAAACTGTTCATGAGCTAGCCTAGGAGCGAGCTTACGTGCTTGGGAGAGGCCTAACTCGTTTAAGGGGGCGTCCGTTTGACCTTGGATGATGCCGTGTTTGTTACCGGGGGTTTCACCGTGGCGAATGAGCCACAGCTCGAGCATGCCTGATGTCATATCCATAGACCCCCAGCCTACCTGATGATTGTGGCGGACGTGTCATCGCTCAAAGACTCGCTACTCAAAACATGCCCAAGAGTGTTCACACAGTTTGCTGGTCAGCTCGAGTTGTCTTCTACAAGGACAAAAGCTCTGCAAGGGCAAAAGCAGTGCAGTCAAAAGATGTAAGTCATTTTGAATATATACGCATGAGCTAGGTAGTGTCATACAACTTAAAAACTATCTCAATAGAGCAACCTATTGTGGGAAATGTAAGCAAGGCTCGAGTCTTATGGTAATTGTACGGCAGCAACCGTGATGAGACTCGCATTCGTATTAGAATACAAAAATGCACCTTGACGTGTAATCTTTTACATGCTAGCATCAGCTCCATTCAGAGGTTTCATGTCAAAGGGTTTAATGAACGCCAAAACGTTGTGAGACGTTTGTTGTGAGCGTGGGGTCGTAAGCGTGGGAGCGCGGGATTGCTTGCTCGAGGCTGCTAAGCAGGGATGACGAGACGAGATATGCGGGCATGTAGCATCAGGCATATAGCACGTGACTCACAAACAAACAGTCACGCCTGCATTTAGGGAACAACGCAAAGTGTTAATTTTATGCTAAGAAAAGTGAAGAGAATCACATCTGCAAATGTAGTCAAGGTCTTGCATAGTTACGCAGCCCGGTGTAGGCTTGCAAGACTTGAATTTTAGTGTTGCAGGTAACTCAAAATCTGGTTAAGTGAGGTTTGGCATGTCAACCATTAACAAAGTTGTACTAGCCTATTCGGGCGGGTTAGATACATCGGTCATTTTGCACTGGATTAAACAGCATTACAGCGCTGAGGTTATCACCTTCACCGCAGACATCGGCCAAGGTGAAGAAGTTGAGCAGGCGCGTCAAAAAGCATTGCAAACAGGCGCACTTAAAGCCTATACAGACGATCTACGCGACGCCTTTGTGCGTGACTTTGTATTTCCTGTGCTTCGCTCAGGAGCGATTTATGAAGGTTATTACCTCATGGGAACCTCGTTTGCGCGCCCACTTATTGCCCAGCGGATGGTAGAAATAGCCGCGCTCGAGGGCGCAGATGCGGTTGCTCACGGAGCTACCGGTAAAGGTAACGATCAAGTGCGTTTTGAGCTGTCTAGCTACGCGCTTAACCCAGACATTAAAGTGATTGCACCGTGGCGCGAGTGGTCACTTAAAGGCCGTGAAGACTGTATTGCTTACGCCAAAGAACATGGCATTGCCGTGCCTGTTACCAAAGAAAAACCTTACTCAACAGACGCCAACCTCTACCACATCAGTTATGAAGGTGGTGTGCTAGAAGACCCTTGGGCACAAGCACCGAACACCATGTGGACGCTCACGGTGGATCCAGAAGATGCCCCCAACACCCCAGAAATTATTGAGGTTAGCTTTGAAGCAGGGACGCCAGTAGCCATTAACGGCATAGACATGAGTCCGGTGGAACTGCTCGAGAGTGCCAATCAACTTGCCGGTAAACACGGTATTGGCCGCATTGATATTGTTGAGAATCGTTTCGTCGGTATGAAGTCGCGCGGCTGTTATGAAACGCCGGGTGGGACGCTGCTATTTCACGCTCACAAAGCCGTTGAGTCGCTAACCCTCGACAGGCAGGTCCTGCAACTTCGTGATGAACTTATTCCTAAATATGCCAATGCTATTTACAACGGCTTTTGGTATGCCCCTGAACGCGAGGCCATGCAGCGCTTGTTTGATGACATGCAACGGCCAGTTACAGGTGTCGCCAAGTTAAAACTGTACAAAGGCAACATCACCTTGCTAGGGCGCAAGTCACCTAACAGCCTCTACCGTCAAGATGTGGTCACCTTTGAAGAAGATGATGTTTATAACCAAGCAGATGCCGACGGGTTTATTAAACTCAACGCATTACGTTTGCGCATTATGCGGCAACTCGAGACAAACCCGCTAGGCCAAGCTGAACCTATAGCACAAAAATGAGTTCTTATTGAATATTGATTGAATATTGCAGACATCAAGCGTAATGTTTCCAACGCATGTCCAACATCAGCCTTATAGAGCATCAGCTTGATGAACTACTGCAAACTGCAGCAACGTTAGGAAGGAGCAGGATTGCCACCGTGAGTGACAGTATGGGAAAGACATCATCAACCAACCGGCATAGTTACGAGGCAGCCCGCTTACACTTGGCTGAAATTATGGACGCGCATACACTTTGTGATTTTTACAATCACGTAGAGCCGGACGCATGCGAAACCGAGACGAGTATGCGCAAATGGCTCGAGGGTGGCGGCGCGCTCGTTGTTGAAAACGATGGCGGCAGTATCGTGAGTGTGCTGCGCTGGCGCGAATGTCCAGATGGTTGGCAGCTCGATCACATTGTCACCTCAGATGCCTACCACAACCGTGGTTATGGACGCTGGCTCATGACCAAAGTAGAAGCGCTTGCTATTCAACGCAACATTGCCACCTTACACGTTGTTTTGCCAGCAGACCAGCACGACCTCGAGCCTTACTATGCGCGCATGGGCTACGCCCGGGACGATGGTAGCGGTGACGTAACCCTTTCTAAGCATGTTGGTGGGACATGGCAATATCACTAGCAGCAGTACCACTAGCGGCAGTATGACTAGATGACGTGAGAGTATGCATCAGGTTATGACAGCAGGTTATGACCGACTCTGTATGGGTATGTTCGAGAGAGGCTCGAGCATACCTTTTCTAGTTCATGACTTGTTTAGGACGCGAGTATAGCAATGCTCGCTGGCTCCTAACCTATAAAGCATCATCTTCAATACACAAATTTGACGGTAGCAATACAAACAGTGATGTGAGGACAGTATGGCAAAAGAGATGACAACACACCTACAAGCGGATGACGCAGTGCAAACTGGTAATGGTAAAGCAGCTCGAGCTTCTAAAAAACGCATGTGGGGCGGGCGCTTTGATGAAGCAACCGACGATCTCGTCGAACGCTTTAATGCTTCTATTGAGGTCGATCAAAAGATGGCCCTCGAAGACATTGCCGGGTCAGTTGCCCACGCAACCATGCTAGCTGAGGTGGGGATTTTAACTGATGCTGAACGAGATACCATCATTGACGGCCTAAAAAACATTCGTGATGAGGTTATTGCGGGTGACTTTGTCTGGCAAGTTGCCCTCGAGGACGTTCACATGAACATCGAACGGGCGCTTACCGATAAAATTGGTTCCCTCGGCGGTAAGTTGCACACAGCGCGCAGCCGCAATGACCAAGTGGCAACGGATTTCCGGCTTTATCTGCGGGGGCAGACCGAGAGCATTGTAAAGTTGCTAGGAGGTCTTAGTCAGGTGCTCGTTGAGGTGGCAGAACAGCATATTGAGGTCATCATGCCGGGCTACACCCATTTGCAGGTCGCTCAGCCGGTGCTCTTTGCGCATCACTTACTTGCCTATGTGGAGATGTTTCAGCGGGATGCTGCCCGTTTTCAAGATAGCTACAGCCGCCTAAATGTATCGCCGTTGGGTGCTGGCGCGCTAGCAGGTACGGGTTTTCCCATTGATAGGGCACGTACGGCTGAACTCTTGGAATTTACCGACGTCGCTCATAACTCGCTAGATGCCGTGTCAGATAGAGATTTTGCTGTGGAGTTCCTTGCTGCGGCTAGCATCGCCATGATGCATCTGTCGCGCCTCAGCGAAGAGCTCATTTTGTGGTCAAGTCAAGAGTTTGGTTTTGTGACCTTGCCAGACAGCCACACAACGGGTAGCAGCATCATGCCGCAAAAGAAAAACCCGGACGTTTGCGAGTTAGTGCGTGGGCAAACTGGGCGTGTCTATGGCAACCTCATGGGCTTACTCACGGTCATGAAAGGCTTGCCGCTGGCTTATAACAAAGACATGCAAGAGGACAAAGAAGGTGCCATGGACAGTGCTGAAACCTTGCAGGTGGCGTTGCAGCTTTACATCGACATGCTGCCCAAAATGACGGTTCACAGTGCCCGCACGCAACATGCTGCGGGTAGAGCCTTTAGCAACGCTACCGACCTCGCAGATTACCTTGCGAAGCGCGGCTTGCCTTTTCGTGAGGCCCATGAAGTTGTGGGTAAGTTGGTCGCACGCTGTCTAACTGAGGCTAAAGATTTGCACGAGTTACCGCTTACAGCTATGCAAGAGGCCTCAGAGCTTATTGCTGAGGATGTTTACGAGGTGCTTGAACTGAGCTCCGTGGTGAACGCACGTAACAGTTACGGCGGCACTGCCACAGACCAAGTGAAACAGCAACTTGCCCGCCTCAGAGCCCTTTTTGCGTCTCGAGATACCTATGAGGATGCCCAATCATGACCAGCCTAGCTCCTGAACGGCGGATTGATGCAACGCAGATTCAGGTGCGCCCAGCAACCGCCAACGACGTGCCCGAGATTTTTAGCCTCATTGGCTACTGGGCGGCTAAACGTCAAATGTTGGTACGTCCTATGCCCAACATCTTTGAAAACTTGCGTGACTTTTTTGTCGCTGAACTTATCCTTGAAGATGGCACACACGAATTTGTCGGAAGTGCTGCCCTGCACGTGCTGTGGGGAGATATTGCCGAAGTGCGGGGGCTCGCTGTGAAAGACGGACTACGTGGTGGCGGCATCGGTAAAAAGTTGGTCGCTGCCTGTGAAGCAGAAGCGCGCCGTATTGGCATACCGAGGTTGTTTGCGTGGACCTATTCGGTGGCATTTTTTGAGAAGTGTGGGTTTAGCCTGATTGATAAGACCCGCGACCTACACCCGCGCGTTTGGTCAGAGTGTTTGCGATGCCCGTTTTTTGCAGGTTGCAATGAAAATGGTGTTAGCAAAGTGCTTGTAGGTGTGCCCATGCCTGAAAATTTACCCGAACCACCACCTGCCCAAGTGCCTCCCGGGATTCGTTGACCTTATTGACAACCTCATTGGCAACCTCAGCATAGATTGTGTGTCAAGCTACTAAAAGCTTGCAATGTTTTTCATAAAACGATAGTATGTGCTAGCAGTCAACAAGCAATGCGTTAGTACCCAATATCGTACATCCTAGTCAACTGTTAGGGGATGTTAGCTGAGCGTTGTATAACCCAAAGGTCATTAGACATATTGTCTGGGCTAGCACTATGTTCTTGATATACCTTCTCTACTTTGTGTGTTAAATCTACACATTACGGGTTTACCGTCTTGTGCAGGTATAACCGTAGTGATATTTATGCGCCAGCTAACAAGGTAATACCAGATGGCAAGGTAGTGCTGCATAAATAAGGTATTGAACAACAGGTTACAAATTGGGGTGAGCACATTGCTGTATCCACAGGGCAAAGCCTTCTAAATCAGGCCTTATGCTCTTAATCTTCATGGCTGCAGGGAGGTTTCGTGTGGAAGAACAAAACAAAGTCGATTATTGGCAAGCTAACCTCAAGCTCACCCTCACGCTACTCAGTATTTGGTTTGTCGTTGGCTATGTGCTGGCGATTATCCTTGCACCGGTGCTCAACAGAATTACCTTTTTAGGGGGACCGTTAGGGTTTTGGATTGCCCAAAATGGCGCAATTTATGTGTTTATTTTGCTCATTTTAACGTACTGTATTCGCATGAACAGCCTCGACAAAAAATACGATGTGGAGGAGTAAATGAGCCAAATTGTTATCACTGCGCTGTTTGTCATTGTGACCTTTGGGGTTTACATTGGCATTGCAATTTGGTCACGGGTATCCACCACAAGCGGGTTCTATGTTGCCGGGCAGGGTGTCCCTTCTGTCTTTAACGGTATGGCAACTGCTGCCAACTGGATGAGTGCTGCCTCATTTTTGTCGATGGCAGGACTCATTGCGCTTGCTCGAAACGGCTTTGATGGTGCCATCTACTTACTGGGTTGGACAGGCGGTTACGTGCTGCTCGCACTCCTGCTTGCACCTTACCTGCGCAAGTTTGGCAAATACACAGTGCCTGCGTTTGTAGGTGACCGCTATGAGTCCAACACCGCCCGTATTGTGGCAGCTATTTGTGTCATTGTTATTTCGTTTGTGTATGTTGTGGGGCAGATTCGTGGTGTTGGCATTGCCTTTTCGCGGTTTTTGCAAATTGACATTGCTTGGGGACTGTTTTGGGGTATGTTAATTGTTGCTATATATGCTGTATTAGGTGGTATGAAAGGTATTACTTGGACGCAGGTTGCCCAATACACAGCGCTCATTATTGCCTACATCATCCCTGCGATTGGCATTGGGCGCACGTTAACTGGGAACCCTATTCCGCAGCTTTCGTTTATGGAAATTGCTGGGCAACTCAACCAAATTCAGACTGATCTTGGGTTTGGTGCGTATACCAGCCCGTTTAACAGCCTCAGCCCACTAAATGTATTTTTAATTACAATGTCACTGATGTGTGGTACAGCCGGGTTACCCCATGTGATTGTCCGGTTTTACACCGCACGGAGCGTAAAAGGTGCGCGCTGGACAGGTTTTTGGGCCCTCTTTTTTATTGGTCTACTCTACACAACCGCGCCCGCTATTGCGGCCTTTGCCAAGTACAACATGATAGAAACTGTCAGCGGTGCACCTTATGACCAAGTTCCTGAGTGGTTTACAACCTGGGAAGGTACAGGCCTGTTAGCCTTTAACGACCTCAATGGTGATGGACTTATTCAATATGTGGCAGGTCCAGACAACGAACTCAACATCAACAATGACATTCTGGTGTTAGCTAATCCGGAAATTGCCAACTTGCCTGAATGGGTGATTGGCTTTGTGGTGGCCGGTGGACTAGCTGCGGCACTGTCAACGGCATCTGGCTTATTGTTGGTAATTTCTAGTTCCATTTCCCATGACTTATACAAGAATTTTATTCATAAAGATGCCAGCGAACAGCGCGAACTACTGGTGGCACGCATTGGCGTGTTAGTGGGGGTGATTGCCTCGGGGATTGCCGGGCTTAACCCGCCGGGTTTTGTAGGTGAGGTAGTTGCTTTTGCCTTTGGATTAGCGGCAGCAAGTTTCTTCCCTACAATTGTTCTAGGTATTTTTGATAAGCGTACTAACCGCACGGGGGCTGTGGCAGGTATGATTACTGGCATCGCGTTTACCAGTGTTTATATTATTACAACTGCGCCCGGGATGATGGGAATGGACCCGTGGCTGTTTGGGATTAGTCCGCAGGGAATTGGCACCATTGGCATGTTAATTAACTTTGCAGTGACTTATTTTGTGTCAAGAAACACCCCACCACCTTCAGCAGATATGCAAGCGTTTGTTGAAAACATCCGCTATCCGCGCAGTACAAGTGGGGCGTCTGCAAGTGATTAAGCTGTACAGCTAACCCTAGCTAGTCAGCAACCTATCCAACGTGACAATGTTAAGAGGGTCCCCTAGGGCTCTCTTTTTATTGGGCTAGTTTAGTGCTGTATTAGCGTTGGTCTTATGTAAATGCGATAGACTAAACCGATAAACTGAGGGGAACTGCGCAAATTGTTCATCGGTAGATCAGCAAACTTCGCAGGATCACAATAATGACGACAAAACAAACGATACCGCGTACTCAGCGACCACTGGATGAGCGCACACAGGCAGATGCTGCTATTAGACAGCGACAGCGTCAACTCAAACACCTCGAGCCCAAAAAGCCAGTGTGGGGCAAAGCAGGTAGGGTAGCTCGAGCCCTCGAGCTCATGCTCACGGTTGTACTTGCTGTGATTGCCGTTGATATTATCCGCAGATTTGTACTGCTCGAGGCAACCGACATCACTTTTTTTCCACTCAATGGATCGTTTCAAACCTATAATCCGCTGCGCCGTATCTTGGTTGGAGAGCTTCCTGGGCGTGATTTTCAGACCTATTTAGGCTTAGGTACAACCTATACTATGTACGCTGTGTTTAGGTTATTTGGCAGTGATTTGGCTGCGTCTGAAGCGGCGACGCATTTACTTCATGCAGCCGGGTTAGGGTTTTCTGCTTACATGCTAGCTAGGCTTGCTGGCCTTAAACCTTTGGTGGCAACTCTGGCGAGCTTACTTGCCTTAGTTGCTGGGCGTTACAGCTTGGGATTTACCGAGTTTCTTTTTTACCCGGGCAATTCTATGCTGGGTTGGCGTTCAATCTTAATTTACTTCACCGCCTTTGGACTATTACAGGTTAGCCGCGTGCCACAAGCGTGGTTGCGGGCTGCTATTTTGGGGGGGATTGCTGGCCTGCAACACGTGTGGAGCAATGACTACGGAACCTCGTCGTTGTTGGTACTCAGTTTAGGTGTTCCTGTATGGCTGTTACCGTGTAAGTCCTTGTGGCAGTTTGTGCAACGCTACATACTTTACGTACTGATGGCGCTTGTCAGCTTTGTTAGCGCCGCCCTGCTGCTCACAGCGGGGCACGCTTGGGGTTGGCTTGTCTACAATTGGCGAGATGTGCGCCATGACCAGTTTTGGTACTTTGATGGCGATAAAGTTTACGCGCTCGCGGATATTTTTGTCCACAGAGATTGGGTATTCCTTTTTGTAGGTTTGATAGGTATCTGTGTCTTGTTACTGATTTTAGGGTGGCGGCGTCAAGACGGGCGTGCTTACGCACTTACGTATCTGCTGGGAACGGGTTTGGTGGCGTGGTTACTCAGTACTATTGGGGGCAGTGTGAGCGTTCGCTATGCAGCGCCTACCTCACTTGCGGCGCTAGGGGCAATTGTTTACGTGCTGCTGTGGCTCGAGCAACTTGTGAGTAAGCAACTCCATACTTACAGGCAGCGTAACTACAAGCAGCAGTCTGCATTGAGACAACAAGCCCAACTACCCCAGCAGTTATCTCAACACCTGTGGCAGCGCTGGCTCCTGATTGCCCTAGCAACAGGTGTACCCATTGGCTATGCGTCACTACTCATCAATATGCCTGCTGAGCCTTTGGTCAAGGAGGCTGACCTAGCACGGCATATTTATGTTCCTGAACTAGGTGGTTATGTTGTTGAGCTTTATGCTGAAAGTGCTGTCCTCGGGCGGGCTATTGCTAACGAACTAGCAGACGTAGCCGCTGACGCGCGCGTGTTTTCAACTTACAGTACAGCGCTAGATGTCGTCGCAGGTGCGAGTAATGCGTCTGGGCACGACTATATTATTCACGCGCTTGGCAACGAGCGTGATGTTTACTTGGAGGCCTTTGAAACAGCTCGCCCACACTATGTCACAACCTTAAGAGAAAGTTTTAGTTGGTGGGAAACGTGGAACCGAAGGCTCAATTGGTGGTTTTACCGGGCACTTTTGCCTCACTATCAACCTACCGCGCTCACAGCCTACAACATTGTTTGGGCACGCCGCAGTGAGCCTTTGGCTGAACCCCATTGGCAGCTACCCTGTGTTATTGAAACGATTGATGCTGCTACAACACACCTCAACATCGATACAACAATAAGCCCCTATGTTGATTTAACACCATTTTATGTTGAGGTGGACTTTGCTTATCAAGTCAACATTGAAGACACTGGCGTGCCGCTTATTGGTGAACGCGGCGTGCTCAACATGAGCGAGCGACCCTCAGCGGCTCTAACCAAACAAACTATTGACAACGCGCCGATTGTGCCCGGGACGCTACAACGTGAGCGCACCGTTACTGAACATTTCCCGGGACTTGTGTCAACCTTGCGTTTAGAGGTCGAGCCAGCAGCGCGAAGTCAACTCAGTGTGTTTGCGTGTGAGGCTACCGTGATAGGTTCAGCGCACGCCCAAGTTGATGGTACAACCATTGACCCCAACGTGTGGATGCCCACCTGGTCACGTACCTTTGAAGCAAGACAGTGGGGTGATCTAGAAAGCCAACCATGGCTTAATCTCATGACCGTCGTAACCCCAAGTGAGGTGATGACGGTTGCAGATGCAGCTTCACCAGAAGCAGGTGTAAGCCGCCCTGATGCTGTGTTCACCATTCGGCCAGAAGGTAATGTAGGCGATCTGGAAGACGCTCAAACCCTGCCCCTAGAAGCCTTACCCAACGTGGCTGATGTGCCACCACTCACCCGCTATTCGATAACAACTAATCAACGTTATAACTATGACCTGCGCCGCCTCGAGCTTGACGCTAGTGACGTAGACGCACTGGTTATCCCAGTGCGCTGCCGCTTTGTAGACCGCCGTTTACCGCGTATGGGCGGGCCCATGTTACGCCTTTCTTGGGAGGGTGAAAACTCTCTTGCTAGAGACGCTATGATGCACTTTCGTGCGAATACGGGTGAGGTGTTTGTACCCCTTCGAAACGCCGCATGGCAAACTGCTGGGCGGCTTGAAAGCCTCAGTATTGAACTGGTCTATGCGCAAAATTGTAGCTTCTTTTTTGCGGGTGATATACGCTTTTACAAGGCTAGAGACGCACTGATTCGGGTAGCTGATCTTGACGTTTCCAATCGCCCCCGCCAAGACTTAGAAGAATTAGAAGCGGGCTACTATGAAGTTACAGGCAGTGATCCCGGCATCATTTACGACGTGAGTGATTTGGGCTTACATGCAGACGACGTACACGTATTTGCTATGAGTGTGTCCTGTGAAAACCGCAATACAGATGTATCCCTTTTGTTTGACATCTTTTGGCGTGACCGTGAGTCACGGTTTAGCGGTGACCTAGCTACGCAAGTTCGCGTGCGCGACCAACGAGTGTATGTTGATTTATTTGAGGAAGAAAATTGGCAAGGGCAGCTTCAAGCGCTGCGTATTGATCTAGCACGCGCCAATGCTTGTGAGCGCATTCGCGTATCACAGCTCACGTTTTATCAAAAATTTGAGACGGCTACAGATATTTTGATGTTTTAGCGCCGGAGCTTGTCATCAAAACGTGTCACAATGATGCCATGACATCTTCTTCACCTGTGTTTGCATTTATAGATCAACAGCGCGAGCGGTTTTTAGATGAACTTATGGCCCTTGTGACTAAACCGAGTGTAAGTACTCAAGCTGCTCACAAAGCAGATGTACGCAGTGTGGCCCAGTGGTTGGTTGAGCGGCTTAGTAGCTTGCAAGTTGAAGCTGAGTTGCTCGAGCACCCTACGGGCAATCATCCTTTAGTCTACGGCCGTTATCATGCGTCGGACAGCGCACCTACTGTGCTTTTGTATGGTCACTACGATGTACAACCCGCTGTGCTTGCAGACGGCTGGGATAGTGAACCCTTTGAACCCAGCTTGCGTGACGGCAAACTGTATGGGCGCGGTAGTGCCGATAGTAAGGTCAATGTGCTTGCCCAACTTGCTGCCCTCGAGGCACTCCTTCACGAAAATGCCCTAGCTGTGAACATTATTGTGGCCTTTGAAGGTGAAGAAGAATCAGGTGGGGCAACCCTAGCGGGCCTCGTGGTTGAGCAGCCAGAGCGATTTACGTCTGACATTACCGTGATTTGCGATGGCAGTGTGATTGACAATCAATATCCGTCGTTAGCAGTGGGCTTGCGCGGTATTTTCAGCTTGGAACTCACCGTCAAGGGACCCGTTCGTGATGTTCACAGCGGTCAATTTGGCGGTACGCTGCACAATCCTATTCAAGCTCTTTGTGAACTGATTGCAACTATGCACGATGGTGACGGGCGGATCGCAGTAGAAGGCTTTTATGACGATGTGCGTGAGCTTTCAGACGATGAACGTGCGAAGTTAGCACCTGCTAACGCCCGCCTCGAGCAAACTTGGCAGCAAGTTGCTGGCGCACCTGCGTACTACGGTGAGCCGGGTTATAGCTTGCATGAACGCACGGGGGTACGCCCGACTCTGGAAATTAACGGCATTCGCGGTGGTTACGCTGAAGACGGCTTCAAAACAGTGATTCCAAGTACGGCCCTTGCTAAAATTAGCTGCCGATTGGTGGCCAATCAAGACCCCGCAGATGTGCTGGCTAAAGTACAAGCGCACATTCAAAAACATACCCCTAGTACCGTGACAAGTCACGTCAACGTGCTCGAGAAAGGTTCGCCCGCCGTGCTTTTAGGAACAGACGCACCTGCTGTCAAGATAATGCAAACTGCCCTCGAGACTTATTGGCAAAATGAGATTGTCTTTGAGCTCGGAGGGGGTAGCGTGCCCATTGTTAGTTTGATGGGGCCACTTGCTAAAGATACTGTGTTGGTGGGGTTTGGTCACCGGGGTTCACAAGTTCACGGCCCTAACGAGCACATCTATGTTGATAACTTTTATAAGGGCATTTCGACCATCGTGAGCTTTTTGCAGGCAGTCGCTGCCCAGTAGGTATCAGTAGATACCATTGTGACTGGGCTTCAACTAACCATAAATCTAGTAACCATGCATTTAGCAGTGACGTTAAGTTGATATGTGTACGGTGACGTTAACGGCTGCTGAAGACGGCATTTGGCTGGTCAGCAGCCGGGATGAATTACATAGCCGAGTGCCGTCGCTGGCACCTCAATATCATCAGCTTGATTATTCCCTTAATCATCAAGGTGGTGCGTTAGAGGCTATCTTTCCCATTGATCCTGAAGGCGGTGGCACCTGGGTGGGGGCAAATGCGGCTGGCATGGCAGTAAGTCTGCTCAATAACTACCCCGAGTATCATCCGCCGCTGGGTAGTAAACGCTCGAGAGGCCAACTTGTCACACAACTTTTGAGCAGTGACAACCTCGAGCAAGCTATGCACACCCTCACCGAGCAAAATTTACACGCTTACGGCAGTTGTACCTTAGTTGGTGCGCAAGTTGCTACACAGTCTCACCCAAAAGCTTACGCACTTACTTGGGACGGGCAACAGGTTCAGCTCGAGGATGTCAACATTCCCCAACTGTGGGCGAGTTCAGGCACGCATCATGCTGAAGCCAATCAGTACCGGAAGCGTCTTTTTGAGGTGTGGCGTCAGCAGCACGCACAAAAACAACAGCTAACCCGTAACGACCTCAGTGAGTTTCATCTAACAAGACAAGATGATGCGTCTGAGCTAGGTGTGCTGATGTATGGTTCCGCTGCGCGTACAGTATCGCTCACGGCGGTTCATGTAGCTGAGGTTATCAGCGTGCATCATGTGGATATTCCCAAAGACGTTGCGCAGGGGGTACAAGATGTGTCTGCCCTAGCATCCCCAACTGTTTTAACGCTAGAGACATTGTTAGAAACGCTGAGCTAAAAATGCTGACGACCAGCTTGCCTGCGTCCAACTATTTGAGGGCCAACTGTGCCAAGTTAAGGAGTGTCTTAAGCGGCGCTTGTGGAATCATCTGCCAACTTTTAGGGTGACCTGCGAGGGCTTTATCTGTGCGCGTAAATAGCTCCTCAAAAAGCTGTTCAGGGATGTTCAACGCGGGTGTAAACCGCAAGGTACTGCTCGAGTTCAGCGTGTAGCAAGCGTGAATCCCAGCTTTGTGGAAACTCTGTAAGGCGAGGCCGCTACCCAACTGGGCCGCTAACTCAGCGTGATGTCCTAGTAGCTTGGCTGGAACAATGGGTACGAGTTGCAAGGCAAACAGCATGCCAATCGCGCGCACGTCAGCAAGAACCTCAGGATAGCGTTGCTGGAGGGTTTGTAATTTTGCAAGCCCGCGCTTACCAAACTCACGGGCCCGCGCAGCAAGGTTTTGCTCAACGAGTAGCTCGAGCGACTTTAAGCCAACCGCCATCGCCAGTGCGCCGCCACCAAAGGTGTTGGAGTGCCGTTTGCTAGCTAGCCCGCCGAGCGCGCGTTGCACAATCTGCTTGCGTGCAAGGGTTGCACCCACAGGCACTAGCCCGCCGCCCAAGGGTTTAGCTAAGGTGATAATATCTGGCTCCAAGCCATCTGCCAGACTTGCAAAGTGATTTCCGCTACGGCCTAAGCCAGTTTGAATCTCATCTGCAATGACCGTGATGCCGTGTTTGCGGGCAAGTTCACCAAGCTCTTGTAAGTAGCCTGCTGGCGGCTGAATCACGCCGCCTTCACCTTGAATCGGTTCAATGATGATGGCGTTAACGTCACGTGGGGTGTGCTCCCGTAAGGCATTTTTAAAGGCGAAAATATCCCCATAAGGCAGCGTGACAACCTCACCAAGTAAGGGCCTAAACGGCGCTTGATATTCTTCGTTTGGCGTTAAACTCAGCGCGCCCAAGGTTTTACCGTGATACGCCCGGGTGAAGTTAATAAGCACGCGCGCGTTGGGGCGGGTTGCTCTGGCAAACTTGAGCGCGGCTTCCACGGCCTCAGCACCACTGTTGGAAAAAAAGACTTGACTATCTGTGTGAGAGGGCGCTTCACGGGCGAGCAAGCTAACGAGGTTGGTCTCGAGCGCCGCCCGCCACCCACTGACAGCTTGTTGCGGGAGCGTTTGCCCTCGCTGAC
>JBCCOX010000026.1:0-17035 GCA_039025155.1 Deinococcota bacterium
CAATTTCTAGTGTTAAGCTCTCTTGAGCCTCGTTAGTCTCGTTTTTCACACCTTCAAGATTAGCTGAGGCTCATCCTCTATTCATTAGCCTGCATTCTTATGTGCTCACCCCTCACTTAGCTGATAACAAAAAAAGAAGCTAGACGTGTTTCATCAGAATCTATAAGTATCCCCACAAGTAACTGACATAGGTAGTTGTGCGTGCGGCCTAGAGGAGTAGAATGCGACCATGCCTATGTATATCAATATGTCGTGGCAATACTACAATTGCGATCATCATGTCAGCATCTTCGTTTTTTGCGTCAATGCAAACATCTTCTATCTGGAATAGAACTCAGCGTTGAAGGGTTCAATCAGTTCAACGATTTTGAGGGGTGATGCGAACAATGAGGTCACCTACAAAACTACCAATCAGTAAAGAGCCATCAGCAACGCGCAAGCCGACTGTGCCTGCGCCAATAGGCGTGTTAGCATCACTTTCGTAAACAACGCTGCTCTCAAGGGTTTGAGGGTCAATAGAAAAAATCGCAAACGCCGCTGGGCAACTACCTGATTCAAGATTGGTGCAAGGCATAATTTCCAGTGCGCTTGCCCGTGCGCCCGCTACTAGCAGGTGTCCATCAAGCGTCCAGCTCGAGTTATCTAGGGGTGGCAACGACGTATTGCTGGCTTCAACTTCATCACGATGACGATTGATGCGCCGTACTTCGCCACTACCACTATAATTAACAAAAATAGTTTCGCCGTCTGCAGCAATTTCAATGCCGTTTGCGACCTGCCCTTGACTACTTTGCAATTGGGAAAAGCCCTCCCTTGGTTGCCAAGCTAGAACATACCCACTTTCGACACCGAACACGCTACTTCGCATGTATTCAAAAAATTGCCCTAGCATATTGCTTCGTTGGGTCATCATGTGGGTGACCAGAAAACCACCTTCGGGGGTGGCAACTACATCGTTTAACATGCTGCCTTTGGGCGCAATCACGCAACCACGCCAAGCAAGGTCCCATCCGTTGGGAGACGGCCCAACCTCAAACATTTCAACTGATTCCCGACCGCTGTGCTGAACCACAAGGAGTTGTATCGTGCCATCGGCACGCTGGCTCAAGTGGATACCGTGGGGGCTAAACTCGTTCTCAGCAGGTGCTTGACAGTTAGCTGTACCCCATGCTTGACTTTCTTCAAAGCTTCCACCTTCCGAGCCTCCACCTTCAGCGCCTCCGCTGTAGAGTACACGTTTGCTTTCGGTCTCGAGGTTGAGCAGTGAAAGCTGGCCTTTCTTGACTCCTGTTTGATCACCAAATTCACTGACAATCACGTGTTGCCCATCGGGCAGTGCCACCATATCTTCAGGGTTTTGCCAACCGCATAAGGGGCGCGCACCAGCCACAGGTTCGCAGGATGTGATGGGGTCAAAAGAATGCATAGACTGCACAAAACCCCCGATGATGCCAGTACCGATAACTAACACAGAGATAACTAAGTATTTTTTCTTCATGATTCCTCTTTTCTTGATTGATGTTGAAGTTTTGCCTTTCTCAAGGCGTTGTTGTGATCTTTGAAACAAACCTATCCATCACCTCACAGCACTTGACTTCCAACAAGCCAAGATCATCCAGCCAGTATCAGAGCTACTTGTTTGTGATTGCTTCAGTCAGTTGTATGGAGTTTTAAGGCTTATGCACTTTGTGGATTAGGCTTTGGCAACTTGGATAATCAGCTTGCCTCGAGCCCGCCCTTGCTCGAGATACGTTAGTGCTTGTGCCGTATCCTCCAGCGAATAACACCTGTCTATTACAGAGCTAATTTTGCCTTGCTCGAGCAACTGTGCCATGTACAGCAAATCTTCTTGCTTCACGGTAGATAACATAGGTGCAACTGTTTGCCTATTTTTTCTTGATAGTAGCGAGCCCAACAGCATCACGTGAGTGAGCATGTGTGACAGGGTGCTAAAGCCCGCTACAACGGCCCTACCTTTAGGGCTAAGCACACGTTTGTAGCCAGCGACACTCATGTTGCCAACTAGATCAAACACTAGGTCGTAGCGTTGTCCCCTACGGGTGACATCACTCTTTTTGTAGTCAATAACATGGTCTGCGCCAAGGTTGCGGACAAACTCTATTTTGGGACTGCTGCATACCCCGGTTACCTCTGCACCAAACAGCTTGGCAAGCTGCACTGCATAGCTACCGATACCGCCCGACGCACCGTTAATGAGGACGTGTTGACCAGCCTGAAGCTGTCCGTAGTCACGCAAACCTTGCAAGGCTGTGAGCGCCGCCACGGGTACAGCCGCGGCCACTTCAAACGACACGTTAGCAGGTTTGTGAACAATGCTTGCCTCAGGGCTACACACGTAGTCAGCAAAACCACCAACACCTACGTCACCAAATACGTCGTCCCCTACCTTGAACTGGGTCACGTGACTGCCCACAGCCTCAACACAACCTGCAATATCTGCACCTAGCAGGGCTTGCTTAGGCTGAAACAAACCCTCTGAAAAACGGAGAAAAAAGGGCTTAGCCCGGAGTTTGCGCCAGTCTTTGGGGTTGGCAGCAGCCGCATAAACCTTGATGAGCACTTCGTCTGCTTTTGGGACAGGTTTAGGAACTTTGGCTAACGTCAATACAGCGGGTGAGCCGTAGCGTTGATGTTCAATAACGTTCATATCTTCACCTCATATTGCTTGAGCTAAGACCTAGCTAGGTCTTAGCTGAGTCTGAGGATAGAACGCGCTCAGGTAACGTTGTAGACACCAAAGTATCGCTGCCGTTAGTCGCAACGCGGTAGTACTTAAGTAGGGGGCTGAAATATCTGCTTAAATCAGGCTTAGAGCTCGAGCTTTTGCCACTGCCTCAGTTCTGCGCTGCACCAACAATTTGCCAAAAATATTGCGGTTGTGACCTTTGATAGTACTCAGAGACAGCGATAAGCGCTTAGCAATAGCCTGATTGGATAATCCTTCAGCAATAAGTTGCAGCACCTCGAGCTCACGGGGGCTCAGGGCTTCAATTAGGTCATCGCTGATAGCGCTAGGTACAAGCTGCTGCTTGGGTGTTTTGAAAGCTGTTAGCAATTTGCTGACATAGTTAGGCAAGATGCCTTGGGCTTTTGCCCCTAGCAAAAGCTGTTTCATGGCACGACCTTCATCAACAAAAAGGCGAACATAGCCCTCGGGTTCTGCTAGTGTGAGCGCCCGCGTTAACGGCGCTAGTCCTGCTGCTGTACCTTCTAAAGTATGACTCTGCAAGGCTTGCAGAAGCAAAATTTCAAGCGCACTGCCCATCCGTCCGCCTGTTTCAGCAGCAGCCAATAACCGCAGCAAGAGCTTGGCTGCATCATCAACACGTTGCTGTGCCATAAGGAGCCGCGCCAGCGTGAGGTGTTCATACTCGCGCAGATAGTTAAGCTCATCATTGACCGTCAAACCTTGGGCTCGAGCCCACGCTGCTGCCTCAGCAAGCTTGCCCTGATGAATCCAGATTCGAGCTTTCATCGCTGCGAGTGGTTGGGTAATGGGTAAAGAGGTGGTGTAATAGACCTGCTCAGCTTCATCTAAAAACTCGAGCGCTGCCTCAAAGTCTCCTTGAGACTGTTGGGCTCGAGCCTGTGCCAGTCGTAAACGATACTGCCAGTCAAGCAAGGCAGAAGCCTCCCCAAGCTCGAGGCTTTGCTGCAAATGTTGTTGAGCTTTAGCTGTGTTACCTTGCTCACGAAAAAGCTCACTCAAGCCAATATGAAACTCTGCAGCACCTTTAATACGCGGTTGACCTTGGCTGCTGACATACTGTAGGGCCTGCTGGTAACAATAGATGGCATCTGAGAGCCGTCCTTGCACTGTGCGAATGTCAGCCAGAACAAACGTCATACTGACGCCAAACATCACGTTACCTGCCCGTTGCCAACTTGCCATGCTGGCTGCTAGTTTGTCATAAGCTGTTTCCAAATTGCCGAGCCTCAGTTGGGCAACGCCTTGTATTGAGCCTGAAATGCCCCGGCTGTAGTCATCTTTGGGATGCGCGTACTCCATAGCACGTCCAGCGTGATGAATTGCCTGCGTTGTCATTTGATTAACCAACCCAAGATAGCCTCGAGCATTCTCGACTGAGGCGAGATAGATAGGGTCTTGTTCTCGAGCAGACCTAAAGCCAGCTTCAGCATCAGCCAAGCGCGTTTTTACACCGTCCAACTCACCGGCATTCATCATCTCCCAGCCATAGCTCAGGCTCAGCACAGGGCGCTGTTGAATAATCTCAGCGGGCAAGGCGCGAAGCCACGCAAGGTAAGGTTGACTTTGAAAATTGGGCTTGCGAACGACGGACCATTCACTTTCGATCAAACGTGCAGCACGTTCAAAGGCGGTTGCCTGAAGCGCATGATGAATGGCTTCAGCCGTGAAGGTATGTTGCTCGAGCCAACGACTTGCCCGCAAATGCAACTCGGCAGTGAGATCAGCTTGCGTTTTGTAGAGCCGCGCTCGCAAAGCATCCGCAAAAAGATGATGATAACGGTACCAACGCCGCTCATGATCTAGCGGGACAAGTAACAAGTTAACGCGCTCGAGATAGTCCAACGTCGCCTCACCTGTGCCTAAGTTTGTCACTGCATCGCACAGAGGTGCACAAAAACGTTCCAAGATAGACGTTTGGAGTAAAAATGTTTGTATGTCTTTAGCTTGCTTTTGCAAAACTTCTTCAACCAGATAGTCCAACGCGACTTGGTGGCCGCCTGAAAATGACGTGATGAAGCCAGCCACATCCGCTTGCTTTTGTAAAACTTCTTCAACCAGATAGTCCAACGCGACTTGGTGGCCGCCTGAAAATGACGTGATGAAACCAGCCACATCCGCTTGCTTTTGTAAAGACATGGCTGCAAGCTGCAAGCCAGCTATCCATCCTTCGGTGCGCGACTCGAGCGTTGAAATATCTTCTGCTGAAAGATTTAAACCCATCACCCGATTGAAAAACCCAGCCGCTTCATCAGGCATAAAGCGAAGGTCACCCGCGTTTAACTCGATAATTTGCCCACGTACACGCAAACGTGGCAGAGGCAAGTTGGGAACCGTTCGGCTGGTAATAACAAGGTGAAATTGAGGCGGCGAATGCTCTAGTAGAAATTCAACTGCTTCATCTACAACATCACTGTTGGTAGCATGATAATCATCAAGGACAAGGAACACACCCTCAGAAAGTGTACTGAGGTCGTTGATGAGGCTTGTTAGTAGTTCCTCGGTGTTGACTGTTGAGAGTGCATCTAAGGTGGCTAGAGCAGTCTGGCCCAAGCTTGAATCGAGCGTTTGTAGGGCGTGAATGAGATAGTTGAAAAAGCGCTGAATGTCACAGTCAGCCTGTTCAAGTGAAAGCCAAGCAACACGCGGTTTAGCTGACAGCCATTCGCTGACAAGGGTTGTTTTCCCAAAACCTGCAGGCGCAGAAATCAAGCTGAGTTTACACCCACGTCCTGTGTTTAACTGCTCGAGCAGACGAGGGCGGTCAACAAGACGGGCTCGAGCTATGGGGATGTGAAGCTTGGTGGCTAAAATGGAAGAGGCTATGTGCTTGGTTTAAGCAATGAGGCGCGTCAAGAAAAGCCATATCCTTGTGTTATTTGTCGTGTCATTCAACCCAAAGCAAAACCTATTAGCAGTTTTAGGATCAGTTCCCCCACACTGAGTGGGTCTATTTCTACTCCCCTAGGTCGCACGCGCAACTGCCTGGGGCAGTTACTCGTGGAAACGCTATATGGAAACGTGTTAGGCAACCTTAGCTAGCTCAGTGCGGCACAAGCTGGCAGCGTAGTCCACAACTTTACCAGGAATATCTACCCCAGTTGTTGACACAGAATTACGAAACTCCATGGTGTGGTTGACTTCGTTCACCAGTAAACCGTCTTCTGACTCGAGCAGATCAACCGCCACAATGCCACCACCCACAGCACCCGCAGCTTTGCGGCAGATGTCTGTAAGCTCATCATAAAGTGGGCAATTGGTCGCCACAGCGCCCCGTGCTGTGTTGGTAATCCAGTGTTCAGAGGTGCGGTAGATGGCGGCAATGACCTCGCCACCCACCACAAACGCGCGAATATCCCGCCCGGGTTTGTTCACAAACGCTTGAATGTAAAAGACTTTGTGCTGCGGCCCGCCGAGAACTTCTTTGTGTTCAAAAATGGCTTCAGCAGCGTCTTGGTCGTTAATTTTGGAAACCATGCGTCCCCATGACCCAACGACAGGTTTGAGGACAACCGGGTAGCCAAAACGCTCACAAAGCGTAAGCGCACTCTCAGTATCAAAAGCAACACCAGTTCGTGGTGTGGGCACGCCCGCCCTTGCTAGTGCAGCATTCGTCGCAAGTTTATCCCCACAGACTTCAATAACATCTGGATGGTTGATAACTTGAACACCCAAACCTGTTAACGCCCGGCTAATGGCGAGGCCGCGGGTTTGCGAGACACAACGCTCGAGCACAACCTCGAGCCCCTCAAAGGTATTTCCCTCATTAAAGTCAAAGGTAAGGTGAGGTGCATAAATTTTCTGAAACGCCACACCACGACGTTCAAAGGCATCAAAGAGCATTTTTTCTTCGTTGCGTAAGCGGTCATAGACAATACCAATACGTGTTGAACTGGTGCGCGCAGGTTGGGTCGTTACCGGACTCATTCGCCCCAGTCCTCGTCTTCTTCGGGCGCAGGTTCAAAGCGAAGCGGCTCGAGTGAGACAACTTCTAACTCAGTACCATCGTCGGAGACAACTAACTCGCCTAGCTCGAGACTAGCAGGATCAACATCTACAGCACCGTGGGGGGTTTCAATCGTGGTTAAGGGCATATCAATATCCTTTCAAAAAACATCTGAATTAACTTGAGGGGTTTAAGACTTACTCGGCTATCTCACCGGGGAAGCGTTTGAACTTTTGGTAGTACTTCAAAATGGAACCCTCGCGTAAAGCTTCTTGCAAAAACGCGGGTGGTGGCGGGAGGTAATGTTTGCTGCCATTCTCCCTACTCAACTCGCCAGTGGTGATGTCAAAACTAATTTGTTCACCGTCTTCAAGGACATCTGGCAAGTCTGCCGAGGTAAACGCAGGCACACCAAGGTTGAGGAGGTTACGGTAGTGAATGCGCGCAAAGGACTTGGCGATGATTGCGCCCACACCGAGGGTTTTGAGTGCCTGCGGTGCGTATTCGCGGCTCGAGCCCAGCCCCCAGTTACGCCCGCCAACGAGCACATCGCCGGGACGTACGGTTTTGGCAAATTCAGGCCGTAAATGTGCAAACGCATAGGTGTGGAATTTGTCCTCGCCAACCATAAACGGGGCATATTTGCCGGGTAACATGTCGTCGGTGTTGACGCTATCGCCAAAACACCAGACTCGTATCGGGTTACTGGATGCTGGGTTGGTAGATGCTGGGTTATTAAATGCCGGGGTACTCACGCGGCCACCTCCTCAGCTACGGTGATGCGTCCGTGTAGGGCGCTCGCAGCAGCCGTTGCTGGGCTAGCAAGGAAAATCTTTGCCTCCGGGCTACCCATGCGGCCAATAAAGTTGCGGTTGCTGGTAGACACACAGACCTCACCGGGGGCAAGCACACCCATGTGCCGTCCCATACAGGGGCCACAACCAGGGGTGCTGAAGGTCGCACCGGCTGCGAGTAACGTGCCAAACGTACCGTCTGCCACAGCGTCCTCGAGTACTTTAGAACTAGCTGGAATGACCAGCAGACGGGTATCCTCCGCAACGTGCTGACCCCGCAAAATGTCTGCCACAATGTGCAAATCATCCAAGCGCCCGTTCGTACAGGTTCCCACAAACACCACATCCACAGGCGTACCCGCGTAGGTTTGAATCGGGTGAACGTTGTCTACAAAATAAGGTGCTGCGAGTACCGGGCTAAGCTCAGCTAGGTTGATGGTGATGTCGTGTGTATAGGTGGCGCGTTCATCAACCTCGAGCCACTCCGGTACATCATACGCAGCACGAATGGTAGCATTTGGCGGCACTAACCCTACTTTGGCGCCGGCTTCGACTGCTAAGTTAGCCAGCGTCATCCGTTCAGACAAGCTCCAGTCGTCGTGCTCGAGTTGATACTCAATACTCATGTAGGTGGCCCCATCGGCAGTGAGTTCGCTAATAATCGTAAGTGCTACGTCTTTAGCGGTCACCCCCGGCGGGCGCGTTCCAGTAAGGCGCACGCGCACCGTTTCGGGAACCCGGAGCCAGGTTTTACCTGAGGCTGTGGCGAGTGCAATATCGGTAGCCCCCATGCCCGTCCCAAACGCACAGACCGCGCCGTAGGTCGTCGAGTGCGAGTCTGACCCCAACACAATCCAACCGGGGCGGGCGAGGCGTTCTTCAATCAAAACTTGATGGCAGATGCCGCGCCCAACATCAAACAACTGCAAGCCGTTGGCTTTGGCGTACTCACGTAGATGTTTTTGGGTGGTGGCCACCTCCACATTGGAAGCAGGGGCTACGTGGTCAATGACAACAGATACTCGTGAGGGGTGCTTAATTTCACCGCCGAGTTCGTCTTCCACAATGCGGATGACACTTGGAGCGATGGAATCCACGACCATGACTTGGTCAATGTCCACTACAACAAGGTCATTGGCGTTAACACGTTTGCCAACTCGAGCAGACAAGATGCGCTCAGCTAAGGTGAGGCCATCAAAATTAATACTAGCAGCAGACATCAGGCGACCACCTCAAGACGTGCCTCATCATCAGTAAGAGGTTGACCTTGCTGAGATTGAGACTGATAAGCAGCTTCATACAAAAGTGCATCAAGTTGCTCGAGCGGTACATCACCTTCATCTGCTAAGGCTTTTACCTTACGGGTAACTTGAATGAGGTCAGCATCAGCCAAGACCAAGCCCAACTCACCTAGCCTCGAGGCAATGGCATGTTTACCTGTGAGGCGGCTACCAAGTTGCAAGTTACGCGATACACCAAAGACCTCTGGCGGGATGATCTCGTAGGAGCCGGGGTTGAGCATAATGGCTTTGAGGTGCATACCCGCTTTGTGGTTGTAGGCAAATTCACCGGTGAGGTAGTTGTTAAACGGAATCTGTAGACCTGTCATGCTGGCAATCATAGCGTCTAGCTCGGGGAGGTGCTCGAGCTTATACTGACCCGCCAACCCCTGCGGGTTTTGCGTGTACATGCGGGCCAAAAACCCACCCAATGGCGTGATGCCGTTGCGCTCACCGATGCCCAGAATGCTGGTATCTATATGAGTTGCCCCTGCGCGAATGGCTTCAAAGGCATTGGCAATGGCGCAGCCCGTGTCGTTGTGACCATGAAATTCAATGTCACAGTCCACCACAGCACGCACATCTGCAACCAGTTCGCGCACTTGAGATGGCGTCGCTACGCCGACGGTATCTGCTAAGCCCACCCGGTCTGCACCCGCTGCTGCGGCCGCTGCGTAAACCCGCAGCAAATCGCGTTTGTCACTTCTAAAGGTGTCTTCGCTAGAAAAGCGCACGCTCACACCGTGCTGCTTCACGTAGTCAATGACCTCACAACTTTGCGCGATGATGGCGTCTACACTTTGCCCGTGACTAAACTGACGCAATTCAGACGATGTCCCAAAGAGGATGTCCACGCCGTCCACGCCGCAGTCGAGAGCGCGCTGCACATCCTCGAGCTTCGCCCTCGTATGCGTCAACACCTTGGCGTTTAAGCCTAAACTGCTGATGACTTCACAGGCTTTTTGGGAAGCTGGGGAGGCTATGGGTGTAGTGAGTTCAAGGTATTCCACGCCAAATGCATCCAAGGCCGTTGCAATCGCAATTTTATCGTCCAAGCTGAAATTAGCTTTGGCAAACTGCTCACCTTCGCGTAAGGTGGAGTCAATAATGGCCCAGCCAGCCCGTTTAACACAAGATGCTTGAGGGCGTTCAGATGCCATCACTGAAGGTGGGTGTGAGCTTAGCGCGTTATTGACCATAGCAGTCGGACCTTAATAAACAATAGAACCTTAACAATCTCAGCAAGTATCAACCTAGAATGAACCTAATAATCAAAAGTTATCTGCTTTCTAGGCGACATGCATAAATTGCAGTTTAGTCTACGCAGAGATGTCTGTCAAGGTGCTACAAACACTGTTCTGGAAGTATTTTGTTAGTGTAGTTTGGGTGTAGGGTGGGGCTCGAGTGATTGCAAAGCGCCATTTAACAACATCAGGTGAATCAAAAGCCTAAGATAGTTCCACCTTCGATTATAAAGTTGGATTAAGGTTTGCTAGGCTCTTGCCAGCGACCGTTGACAATGTGCGTCACACCGGGTTGGGTGAGGCGTTCGCGGTTAGCATAAACGTAGACCCAAGCCAGGGTGTCACGCGGGCCTACCTGCATCATCTGGCGTTCGTAGAGCGGCGGCTCGAGGTAACACTCTTCAAACTCGTCAAGTAAGGTCAGGGCCATCGTAATGTCATCAAAGTAGAGCAGATAGCCCTCAATCCTACTGGGTGAGGTAGCTGCTGCAGGCACGGCTTGGTCTGAGGTTTGGAGCGCGCTATCTGTGGGCACAATACCCGGATAGCCTTCGGGTTCAAAGTGATAGAGCAACATGCCCTCGAGGTAAGCCTCCACTGCGCGGAACTTACCAGCTTGCCTAGCTACATGTTCACTGGTACAGCCGGGCATGAGCGTGCCATAGACAAAGACGGCGTCAATTTCACCTGCAAGGTTTTGACCTACCAAAAGACTTTGACCAATCACAATGGCATATTATACGGATTCCGACTCAACACTGCACACACTCTGGCGTGTTTATTTCGTTGCCGCTGGAACCCGTAGCTTAATCCCACCTGCTCTCACAGGGGTTGATTCTTTGAGGGTCAACCGAATTTTGTAGTATTTATGTGTTGAGTAAGGGAAATCATTTCAAGGGTAGCCGTGGGTTCGTCAAGGGTGATGTTACTGAGGGGTGCATCCCATTTTCGACGGGTGGTATTTGGTGGCTAATGCCCTTTGTTTTTCCTACAGCACAAACCCCCTAAATCCTCCTGTTAGGGGGACTTTCGTATATGTGCCCCTCCTGTGAGGAGGGGCTAGGGGAGGTTTCTTCGCAGGTATGATCCTCCCATTCACAAACCACCTGACGTTTTTGGGATACACCCGTTACTGAGCAAACATTGAACGATACTAACTGTATCAACAGCGACCTAACTGCATTAGCGACCTAACCGCATTAGCGACCTAAAAGTAAGGCACACAGGGGAAACTCGTGGCTGCCACCAACTTGTAAGAGGTTGGCAAGGTCGTCATCATAAAATTCACTGGTGACATAACAAGCAAGCCCTAGTGCGTTGGCTGCGAGCATGGCTGCTTGCGCGGCAGCACCCGCTTCCAAGTACAGATAGCGGTACACCCGGCTTGCTGCACCGTCATCAATGCGTTTTGGTAAGCCTGTAAAGACCAACACGGCGGCGTAGGGGCTAATGTCATTGGGTTCAATTAAGCAGGTCCTGAGGGCTTGACTGGGCTCGGTGTTGACGAGGTACTCGAGGCTGTGGTCTTTGATGTTGTAGTGATAGACGCCCGGAAAAAAGCTGTCGAGCTGTTGCACAATCAGATAGGTTTCAAGTCCAGACGCTAGCGCCGCGCTCACGTGGGTACGCTGCCCACTGTAGGTAAAGCCGGCTGCTGCCCAGAGAATCTGCGACATATCTTGTTGGGCAAGCCGCCCACCTTCTGCGAGGCTTTCACGCGGTTTGGCAAGTACCGACCAGAGACCCTCGCCAGCCTGCAGTTCAGGTACAGGTAAAGCGGCAACCTCGAGCGGGTTGGCATAGACTTTGTGCATCACCACTAAGTCTTGGCGCACCAGTAGCCGGCCGTCACGCCGATATTTGGTACTGGCTTGAAAGCGTTCGCCAATTGTGCGTTCACTGTCTGGCAAGAGAGTTCTCCGAAAGATGCTCGCTGACGGGGTACAAGACACAGCTCGAGTTACGCTAGCTTAGCGTCAATGACAAAATTGGCTCAGGTGAGCGTTGTATACAAGTGTAGCTCGAGGTTGGCATGGCTAACTCATATTGCGAGTAACTTGGTGGCGTTCCAGCTAAGCTATGACCCTACTAGGCGCTTATCTTATGAACTTGCTTGATGGCGTACATGAGATGACGGTGGCAGATGACGGTGACATCCCCCTGCTAGCCATCTGTGTCCAGCAGGCCTTAGGTGATACAGTTGTTATGTCGTCCTACCCCTGCGCAACTACCTAAGCCATGCCCACAGACTTAAGCCACAACCTCCTCAGTTGGTTTGACCGTCAGCAACGCGAGTTGCCGTGGCGCGGCTTGCGCACGCCCTACCGAGTGTGGATTTCTGAGGTGATGCTGCAGCAAACGCAGGTGGCCACGGTGATTCCCTACTTTGAACGTTGGCAACGCGCGTTTCCAGACGTGCATAGGTTAGCTGCGGCCCCTTTGGATGATGTGCTTAAACTCTGGGAAGGGCTTGGCTACTACCGCCGCGCGCGGCTACTGCACACATGTGCCAAGGTCATTTGTGAAGAACATGGTGGCATCTTACCGGGTCGCTACGACCAACTCATCAACCTGCCGGGAATTGGCCCTTACACAGCGGCTGCTATTGCCTCACTTGCTTTTGGTGAAGCCGTTATTGCAGTGGACGGCAACGTAAAGCGGGTGGCGGCACGGTTGTTTGAATTACCCGCTGGCCCCGATCCCAAAGTGGTTGAGCAGCGCTTACAGCCTCACTTGCCTGCCGGCCGTGCAGGCGCGTTTAACGAAGCATTGATGGAACTAGGGGCAACTCTGTGCACGCCTAAAACACCTGCCTGTGCGCGTTGCCCTGTGCGGGGGCAGTGCTTGGGTCATCAACACAACACCGTCCAACACTTCCCCGAACCTAGACCTAAAAAGAAAGTCCCGACAAGGGTGCGCTATGCATGGCTCTTACCTCGGGATGATAGTTTACTACTCACTAAACGTAGTGGTGACGGCAAAACTAAAACGATGCTCAAAGGTTTGTGGGGAGTCCCGCTGACTGAAGTTAAGCCTGAGGGGATGTTGCTCGAGCCGGTCAAGCATGCTTATACACATTTCAAGTTGCGCGTTCACCCGGTCATTGTGACCTCAGATGAGTGCTTAGACATGACCAACGCCCGTTATGTGCCCCTTGCTGAGATTGATGCACTTGCACTTTCTAAACTCGATCACAAAATTTTGGCACGTTACACTCAATGTATGTACGAGAAGGCAAAGGATAGTTTTTAGTCATGACTAAACTAATATTTAGCTATGTTGTCTAGCAGACATACTACTTATTGAATAGGCCCTAAAGTTTCAGTCATGACTGAAACTTATAGGCTGACCACGTATTCTCTTAATAAACATTGCAACCCAGACTTAGTAAGTACCTCCAAGTTGAAAAGAGGTACTTATTAAACTCAGCAGCGCCCATCCTTAACCGCTCAACGCTATCTGAAAACTGCGGTTTCCAGATAGGAGGTACTTAAGTAAAGGAGGGACTTATGACTATGTCTCAGAGTACTCCACATTCACCTATAAACCCTATGTCCGACTCCACAAAAGAATTTATTGAGGATATGGGAGCGACCTTTGAAGCATTTGGACTCACGCGTATGGAAGGACGTTTATTGGGTACCTTGCTTGTGGCTGACCCGCCTGAGCAATCTGCACAAGCTTTGGCTGATTCGTTACAGGTAAGTCGTGGCTCAATTAGTGAAGCTGTACGTCGTCTCGAGAAAATTTGCTTAGTACATCGTTTTAGCAAACTAGGTGAACGCAAAGACTATTTTCGGGTCGTACCCGGTGCTTGGAACCAGATTATGTACGAACGTGCTAAGGCCACCCGCACCTTGCGCGAGCTTATGGAACGCGGGCTAAGCTCGGTTCAAGATTGTAGCCCACAAACCCAAACCAACCTAGAAGAAGCCCTGAGCTTTTACACGTTTTGGGAAGACTCATTTGACTTACTTATTCGCCACTGGGAAGCTGGTAACACCGACCCAAAAGAGATTTTTGCAGCCTTTGAACGTCATCAGGAATGATACCAAGTGTTGATCCTGACGCACACCCCACAATGTTGAGAATGGTTCAAATTACATACACGTCTAAGACACTTGCAGCGCGTCAGTTGGGCCGTCCCCCGACCTGAAGTACTGCATCAAAAACGAGTCAAGTAGATGTTTCGATACATGTTCTCCAGCACCCGAGACCCTGTTGAGGTGACAACCTCACCTTTAGGCTAGGTGAGTTGCAGCCAAGCAAGATGCTGTAACTACCAACCTCGAGCAGCACCTTAGCAAACAACCTGTAAAGACGTTTTTAGCCTAGCTTGTGCCTTGACAGTCCTGAGTCATCCCTACTCGTTAAGCCCACTCACCCCAAAGGATGATGTCAATTCACCCAGTCTTTAAGTACCTTGAGAGCATCAACGGTTGCACTGCACAATCTGCACTGCACAATCTGCACTGCACAATCTGCACTGCACAATGTGCACGTAACCTCTATGAAGGATGTGAACCTAATGATGTACCTTTCAGATGAATTAATACTTGAACATTACAGCCGTTACGAAGACCTATACCGCGCTGCTGAGCATAGAAGACAAGTCCGCGAAGCACGCTTACAAGCGTCAGGTCAGTCAAACCAACACTCGGTAACTCGAGGGTTTGGCAAGCTCATTAACTTGGCTAAAAAATACCTGTTGCAACAACGCCAGAAGCTAGGCAAACCTTCACGTAAATCTTCACCTAAACAACGTACCAGACGCATTTTAGGATAAGTAGACTGCCGGACAATCAAACTTCTATTAGAAAGTGAGTCCTCATGGACACAACAGCACGTCAACTCAGTCGTCCAGCTAACCCCGTCCGCAAAGCGGCCAGCACCTCGCCCTTAAACCGGCTTGCGTGGCGCAACGTGTGGCGGCAAAAACGCCGCACCACCCTGCTCATTATTGTGGTGGCGTATGCAACAGCCTCAATTATCTTTTTTTGGGGTTTTACCGAAGGGTTTTCGCGATCAATTATCACCAACCAAGCACGTATTTTTAGCGCTCCAGCCATGGTCATGACACCTGCTTACTTTACTGACCCTGACCCGGAAAATGCCCTGAGTTCACTCGATGTACTAGACGACATTCGCAATACGCGAGGGGTGAACGCGCTAACGCTGCGGCTCGAGTTTGCCGCCTTACTACGCTCACCCTACACGTCCCAAGGAGCTACCGTGCGCGGTATTGACCCGGCTAGCGAAGGCCTAGTGAGTACGGTTCCTAGCTATTTAACTGAAGGCCGCATGATTGAAGCCCCCGGTGAAGTTGTCATGGGTAAAGAGCTTGCCGCTGACTTAGATGTGCGCCTTGGCGAACGCCTTGCGGTAGATGTTTCCTCAACAGCAGGACCTCAAGGCGCTGGGCTTATTTTGGTGGGTTTGTTAGATTCTGGCATTGCCTTTGTAGATGAATCAACCATTCTTGTTCACATTGATGACGCCCGCAGCCTCACTGGGGTAGACACTGCTACAGGCATTGCCCTAGATGTACCGCGTGGGCAAGAAGCTGCCGTGGCAACCAGACTGCAAGAGGTGCTACCCGCTGACATACAAGCTTTTGAAATTATGGACTTGCTTGGGCCGCTTCGCATCGAGGTTGAACAAAACCGCGTCAGCATGATTCCGCTGGGGTTGCTCTTTGCAATTTTTGCGGCGCTAGCTGTGACCAGCACGGTACTCGTAAGTGTGATTGAACGTACCCGTGAATTTGGCATGATGGCCGCGATTGGTTTTTCGCCCCCACGTCTTGCCCGCATGGTGGTACTAGAAGCGTCCTTGGCTACAGTGAGCGGCTGGCTAGTTGGCGTACTCATTGGCTTTGGCTTAAACGCACTATTTGCCAACGTGAACATCTTGGGACCTGTGTTTGAGGCCACTTTTGACAGTTTTGCCCAGTTTGGCTTCTCAGACGAGTTTTATACCTCATTTGATGTCATTTATGCCCTCTACGCCGCCGTGACAGTTGTCTTTGCAGGCATCTTTGCCTTGTTAATTCCAGCACGTAAAGTTGCCACAATCAACCCGGCTGAAGCTATGAGAGCAGATTAAACAGAGCAGCCTAGAGCGAGCTGACTGAACAGACAATTATTCAGCTTCAGGTCATTGTCTTGTGGCCATGATGAGCAGTTTATAACCTCGACGCGAGCTTGACACTTACGTCAATAGTTAATACACACAACATATCTCGGAAGGAGATAGCATGACGAACTACCCTACAGCCTTAGCACAAGAAGACCCCCTACCTGATCGTCACGTGTCTGATGGGCACTGGTCTGATAGCCATGCGGATGCCCCCTCAACCCACACAGATGTAGACAGTTGCCCTGGTTCTGTTACTTTGTCTTTAACCCAAGCACCATTTGCCACCATGATTGTATTCATCATGTTGCTACTTACTTTGCAAGTCATGTTTGTGCGTAGCTTTGCACAAGACGCGCCTGCACCATCTGCATCTGTGCCTGAATTTACCGAGGAACTCACTGCTGATGACCTGCTAGATTACCTGCTAGACAACATGCGCGGTGGCAGCTTGCAAGCCACCATGAACATGACCGTCACCCGCCCAGACGAAACCAATACCTACATCATTGATGTAGTAGGTGACGGTGACGAGCGCAGCCTCATTCGGGTGGTGGAACCTGCTAGGGATGCTGGGCAAGCGTTTTTAACTGAGGAGAATAACCTCTTTTTGTACAATCCTCGTCTGCGGCGTACGTTGCGCGTGCCACCAAGCGGCCGGAGTGACAGTTTTTTAGGCTCTGACCTCAACTACAACGACATCGCTGGGCGCGATATGGAAGACGACTACACAGCTGAAATTAGTAACCAAGATGCAGATACCTTTGAACTCACGCTTATTCCTATGCCCAACGCACCCACACCTTACGGCAAAGTAGTGATGATTGGGCGTAAAGCAGACTTTGCGCCCCTCGAGTACCTCTACTACGATCAACGCGAAACGGCTGTACGGCGCATTAACTTAGGTG
>JBCCOX010000027.1:0-17015 GCA_039025155.1 Deinococcota bacterium
CTTAACTTGTCTCAACCCTTGCCTCAACTACGGCATGTTTGTGTGGGTGGTGTTGGACCTGCTATGAGCAAGCTTGTCAGGTTCACAGATACGTTTGTGCAAGCTGCGAGTCAGCTATGAGTCAACCCAGCGATCCCACAACAAAACCCCAAGCAGCCAAAGCACCCACAGGGCGGCTCGAGAAACGCTTGCGCGCCTTACTCGCCACAGCCCGCCAGCAAACTGTCAATGAAGTCACCACGCTCAAAGCACGCTTTTTAGAAGATGTGCGCGACGATAGCCCCGAGCTGTTGGTGTTACGCGGTCACTTGCATATTGAAACCGAGCTTATTCGCCTAATCGCCCAAGAACTGCCCAATCCAGATGCCATTAACCTCGCCAGTGACCTGAACTTTGTGCAACGGCTTAAACTTGCCGTTGCCTTGGAGCTACTCAACCCTGCAGAAGCTAATGCGTTTAGCCGCTTAAATACGTTGCGCAACAACCTCACCACCGTGCCGTTTGACATTAGTCGGCAAGATGAGCTTAATTTGTACAGTTATTTAGATAAGGGCTTGCAAGCCAACCTCGAGCGCTACATGGCTGAGCCCTTCCCCAACTTCCTCAAACAAATTTTGCTGAGGTTATGGCTCAAAGTGCTTACCAAACGCATTTTACGCGGCAAAATCCACGAAACCGATGAGATTGGTTTAGAGCAAAAAGTGGACGTGCTTAAAATGCTAACCATGAGTTAGCTGCACTACCACCTAATCATTATCTTTAGAACTGTTGTTGGACTTCGCCAACAGTCAGGTCTTGGTTGTAAATAGCTGCGCCCGGTTGCTGCACAGCGCTGTTTGCAAGTGAGCCTGTATCTACTGCGCCAAACCCAATCGTCTGAATAAGTCCGCGCACAACAGTTTTAGCGTCTGTATCATCCCCAGCCATAAAGATAGCTCTGCGTTCAGCCAAAGGTTTAGACGTATCCCCTTGGGTTTGTAAATGAACGTAGTAGATGGTGTTGAACGCTTTAACGACTCGAGCCTCTGACACAACTTGAGCAACTAACTCACTGTGCGTTTTACCGTTCAGGTCAATCTGGCCGTCTCGGTTAGGGTAGTAGTTGGCTGCCGTTACCAAAATTTTTCCTGTGAGTGCCCCTACTGGCAAGCTACGAACGTGCTTAAACGGGATAGCTTCAATGACAACCTCACCAAAATGTGCTGCATCTTCTACGCTGCCCGCTTGTACACCACGACCAAGTTCGGCAACTAAATCTTGCAAAGTTTCAGGGCCGCGCGAGTTGCTAATCATGACCGGATAACCTGCCTGAGCAAATAACCGGGCGAGGCTCGAGCCGATGTTGCCCGCACCAATAATGCCAATGTCCATCAAAATGCCTCCACTACACCTCAGGATGATGTGCAGGTTGGTAGTTACACATCAACAAAAATGCATGTCTTAACCCTGCAATATCCAAATGACCCGCGCTAAGTAACGACATCATGGTGACGTTTGTATCTTGATTAGACACTAGGTAGTAGCCGTTCCACTCGAGGCTTGCCTTGGCAATCAGAAATCCACTACGTTTGTTACCGTCTATGAATACATGATTTGTAACGATTCGGTATGTGAGGGCAGCTACCTTATCAAAGAAACGCGGGTAAGCATCTTCACCGCCCACTGTCATCACGGGAGCATGTAAAGCACTCTCTAACTCATTTGTTTTTAAAACCACTTCAGAGGTATTGAGAATGCTTTCGGCAACCGACACAACAAAACCGAGAGTTGGATAATCCTTCCCTCGGTAACGGTAGTTAAACGCAGTTTTAGAGTTTGGCGAGGACATCCATTTCCACAGCGTGCTTTTCCATCATTTCTCGAATTTGGGCTTTAGCTTCCTCAGCAGTTTGAGGAGGTTTGCGTGGCTCGCGGGCTGGCGTTGGTGTTTGTGGTGTATCTGCCAGTAGTCCACGCAACATAGGGCTCAGCGGAGGTTGTTGCGTTGTCTCAATGTCCAGTTCAGACACATCAGGCTTAGACACATCAGGTTTAGATACATCAAGTTTAGACACATCAGGTTTAGACACGTCAGTACCTCCCTTCAATCTTAGTTATAGCACGGCCTTAAATTTCATTACGGTTACTACATTTAGTCCTACTTCAATCAGCTACCCTTCAATCAAGCACCTCAACGAAAGCCACCTCACCATTACATTAAACCCGTTGCATTCAAACTATTGCATTCAAACCATTGCATAAACCTGCAACCGTGCGATAGCATGATGAAACTTTTAACCCCAGAGGAGATACTTATGCCACGTAGTTACCGTTTCATTGTGCTGATGCTCGTCCTTGCTACCAGCCTCGGCGCAGCCCAAACCCTCACCATCGAAAGCTGGCGCAACGACGACCTCGCTATCTGGCGCGATGTCATCATCCCTGCGTTTAACGAGCAGCACCCAGATATTGAAGTCATCTTCCAGCCCACCGCGCCCACGGAGTACAACGCAGTGCTAGCCTCCAAGCTCGAGGCAGGCACAGCTGGCGACCTCATCACCTGCCGTCCGTTTGATGTGTCGTTGGATTTGTATGACCGTGGCTACTTGGCTTCTCTTAATGACCTAGGTGGCATAGACAACTTTAGCGATGTTGCCAAGAGTGCTTGGATTACCGATAACGGCAGCGACGTGTTTTGTGTGCCGATGGCCTCGGTGATTCATGGATTTATTTACAACAAAGATGCGTTCACTGAACTTGGTTTAGATGAACCCAGCACCTACGAAGAGTTTATGGATGTACTCAGCGCCATTGCTGAAGATGGCACCTACGCACCACTGGTCATGGGCACGGCTGACCAGTGGGAAAGCGCCACGATGGGTTACCAAAACATCGGCCCGAACTACTGGCAAGGTGAAGCTGGCCGCACAGGTTTGCTAGATGGCAGTATCGGCTACGACGAGGGTGGCTTTTTAGCAGCTTTTGAAGCACTTGCTGAGTGGCAACCGTTTTTGCCTAGTGGCTACCAAGCTATTTCGTATCCAGATGCGCAAAACTTTTTTGCGTTAGAGCAAGGCATTATTTACCCAGCCGGATCGTGGGATATTTCGGTGTTCAACCCGCAAGTGGACTTTGAAATGGGTGCGTTTAAGCCGCCTGCCCCGGCCGGTCAAGACACCTGCTACATTAGCGACCACACAGACATTGCTATGGGACTTAATGCCGACAGCCCCAACCAAGAAGCGGCTATGACCTTCCTCGAGTGGATGACCAGCTCCGAGTTTGCCGAGCTTTACTCCAACGCCTTACCCGGCTTTTTCTCGCTTGCCAATCACGAGATTTCACTTGATGACCCGCTAGCACAAACCTTTGTCAACTGGCGCACGGAGTGTAGCTCCACCATTCGCTCGTCCTATCAAATTTTGTCACGTGGTACACCCAACAATGAAAACGACCTGTGGAACGCATCCGCCCAGGTACTTAATGGTACACTTAGCCCGGCTGAAGCTGCTAGCCAAGTCCAAACAGGGCTCGAGAGCTGGTACGAACCTCAGCAGTAACATCAACTTGAAATAGATACACGTGAGGGGTGCTTTGGGCATCCCTCGAGTTTTTGTAGCTCTTTACAATCTGATTGATGACAGTGCCACATTGAATCGACACCGCATCCAGAACGTTGTTGTTAGCATCAAACCATTCAGATCAAGCCTGCTACACATGTGATGGCCTCGAGCCACCTCAGCAAAGCTTAACTCTAACGACCTCATGACTTTTTTCTACCCGATAGGACTTCCATGAAACGCACACGCTGGCATATTCTTATCTTTTTAGCCCCTGCGTTTATTATCTACACCGTGTTTATGATCTTCCCGCTGTTTGACTCACTGCGGGTAAGTTTGCAAGTACCTATCGAGATCACCTCAGCTGATACCACCTCACCTGAGGCTATAACGGTAGCGAACACACCAACCCATGTGTTCAGCTTCGACAACTACCGCACGCTGGTGCGCGATCCTCAGTGGGCACCGCGACTCTTTGGCGCGCTGCGCAACAACATCCTCTTTTTTATTACCCACATGCTGGTACAAAACCCGCTGGGACTTATTTTGGCGGTGTTGCTTGCATCCAAGTTTGTTGTCGGACGGTCGATTTACCGCACGCTTATTTTTACACCCACGGTCTTGTCGGTCGTGCTCATCGGTTTTATTTGGCGGCTCATCTTAAGCCCACTATGGGGAGTTTCGGAAGATATTCTTGGAATCGTTGGGCTAGCGCAGTTGAATCAACCATGGTTGGGGCTCGAGCGCACTGCCCTCATCACCTTGTCGCTAGTATCTGTCTGGCAATACGTAGGTATACCGATGCTGCTCTTTTCCGCCGCTCTGGTAGGCATTCCTGAAATGTACACTGAAGCCGCCGAGGTTGATGGCGCAAGCAGTTGGCAAGTATTTTGGCGTATCCAGTTCCCGTTATTACTCCCCACGGTTGGCATCGTGAGTGTCCTGACGTTTGTTGGCAACTTCAATGCCTTTGACCTTATCTACACGACCCAACGCGCACTTGCTGGTCCCAATTTTTCAACGGATATTTTAGGAACGTTTTTTTTCCGCACCTTTTTTGGGGTGCAATTGCAACCGGGCAACCCTACCATGGGTGCAGCTATCGCGGGCGTCATGTTCGTGATTATTTTGGCGGGCGTACTGCTTTACTACTTTGGCTATCAACGGCGGCTCAAGCGAGTTGAGTTGTAACTGTGATTATGAAAAGAGCCTTCACTGTTCTCTCTGCGCACGCCATCTTGCTGACCTACACAGTCATTGCTATGTTTCCGGTGCTGTTAGTTATTCTGAACTCGTTCAAAAGTCGTCGGGCTATTTTCCGCACGCCATACGCGCTACCAACTGCAGAAACCTGGGACTTGGTGGGCTATCAACGGGTGTTTGAGGGTGCCAATTTTGGCGTTTACTTTCGTAACAGTTTGCTGGTGACCCTTATTACCCTAGCGCTCATTTTGCTGGTGAGTTCAATGGCCGCGTTTGCACTAGCAGAGTATAAATTCGTGGGTAACGCCATACTGGGCTTGTACTTTGCACTCGGCATTATGATTCCTATTCGCCTAGGGACGGTGAGTATTTTGCGGCTCATGGTGAGGCTCGAGCTAGTTGACACACTTGCCTCACTCATTTTGATTTACACCGCGCAAGGAATTCCACTAGCTGTGTTCATCCTCACCGCATTTTTACAGCAAGTCCCCAGCGACCTAAAAGATGCCGCCCGCATCGACGGTGCTAGCGAATACCGCATCTACAGCCTCGTACTTCCGCTTATTCGCCCAGCCCTTGGCACAGTTGCTGTGTTCAACATGATTCCTGTCTGGAACGACTTATGGTTTCCACTTATTCTCACGTCATCTGAGCGCAGCAAAACGGTTATTTTAGGCGCGCAGATTTTTTTAGGGCAGTACGTGAACGACTGGAACGCTGTGCTGGCCTCACTTACGCTGGCTATGGTTCCAGTGATGATTTTGTATGTGGTTTTCTCGAGGCAACTTATTCGCGGGCTAACCTCAGGTGCAATCAAATAATATCTGTGCCTGACTGATTCAAGTTCATTCAACACTTCACGTGCAGCAGATGCAGTCACTGCCTCAGTCTTGTTTTATGATGCCTGTGTTGATGTCGCCTCATCGGTTTGTTTATGTTGAGAGCCTTGCTGAGAGGCTTTCGGCGGCCTCAGAGCGATGTTTGCATAGCGGTTACACATCCCAATTCCCACACCGTAAGCGAGCCCAAAAACTAGCAAAAACACTAGCAACACAGCTTGTGAACTCCCGATGAGCCACGCAAACGCTGCAAACCACATGACAGACGACCAAACCACAGCAAGTACCAAGGTTGCTGCTAGCGCCGCTTGTTTGCCACCTTGCCATCCAAAAACTTCAGCTAACACTAACCCGATAGGCAACTGGGCGAGTGCCATTAGTAGCAAAATTGCACCTAGTAACGTGGGTGCGTTGGTTGACGCGCCTTGCTGAAAAACCTGCCATGCCCTTAAGCCCACGCCAAGCACTAACGCTAAACTTGTTTGAACCGCCACCATACCCACAAAAATAAGCCGCAAACTGCTCACGGCTTGCAGGTAACTTGGCTGTTTTGCGTTGAGGAAGGTTTGTAAGCCACTCAGCATGATGTCAAGGTCTGTAGTCTGGATTTTCCCAAACGATTAAGCTAGCCCAGTTGTCAGAGGCGCTATCTTCAATGTAATCCTGCAAAACACCTTTCACCTTAAACCCGTTTTTGAGTTGAAAGCTTAGTGTGCGGTCATAAATGCGCTTGGCAACGACATCTTGCACGTAGGCCCCTGCACTCATCAAGTGTTTGTAGTTGGCAAAACCGGGTAGCACTCCACCTGCCACAATGCCTTTACGGTTGAGGCGTCTCACCAGTCCTTGCCGTGCTTCGTATAAAAGTCGCCCGATGCCCTGCTTACGGTAGTCCGGGTCAACGCTGATGTCTGCGCCATAGTAATAGTCACCATTGGGGTCATGGTTGCCAAAATAGCCACCGTCGATGATGTCTAAAAAGCTGTGATTAGGGTCGTCAAAATCAAAGTCGATCAAAAACCCTGCGCCTAACCCCACGACTCTACCTTGTACAAGCGCCACAAAATTACCTTCTGAAAACACCTTGCAGTGATTGAGGAAGTGCTCTTTACGCATAAGTTCAGAGGCTGCCAAAGTTGGGAAGCAGCGCACTTGTAGCACCTCTAAATCCTCGGCAAATTCTGGGCGAATGGTGACGATGTCAACTTGGTTAAGTGAAGGTTTGGAGAGTAATTTTGAGACTTGTGTTTTAGATGTAACAGGAGAATTAGACATCATCAAACTCTTCGTTACAAAGCCATTAAGCTATCACTGAAAAGTGCTGATAGTCATTCTCCGTTGGCTTACCCCAGACCGCCCAAAAGTCACCTGTAGCTGGACGCATGACGGCCGCCCCGCAAGTAGCAACGTGCATTGGGGGTTTGCTCGAGACACAAATTGCCTCTTTATCTTTTGTAATCTCCATCAAATCTTCCAACGTAATGCCATCATCATTTAACAACTGCTGAGCCCTCGAGAGGCGCGTTTCCGAACTTTTCTGAGACGCTTCCGGGCGACTGCGCTGCTGGGCTAAGGTGTTATCCACTAAACAGTGATTTGTGTGAACAATGGGCGTCTCTGCTAGTGGCGTCACATTTTTTGCAGTTGAGGTTGCTTCAACGTTATAGCCCTGACCACGCGCGTCCATCAGCAAATAATTATGTGCACCCATGAGCTTGGCGTCTGTAATGCAGGTAAGTGCTGCCTCAACATCTTCTTGCATCAAAGCTTTGCGCACAACATGCGTCCATGACACGCCAACTTGACCGTCCGCCGCCATTAAGTTGTTAATGCCCACGGCAATACCTGCGCTGTTCATGCCAATCATGCCCAAACAGCCTGCGGTGCTAAACGCTAAAAATGCGGGAGCATCTGCTGGCTGGCCGTCCATTAAAATCACGTGTTCCTCAGCGCTGTCGTGCATGTCCCACGTTTGCCCGAACATCGCCTGCTGGGTTGCTGTGCGGTTAGCTGGCACTAAAAACGCCGTGCAGTCATCCGCAGCGTGAGTGGTTTGTAAGGAGTTTGCATGGTTGTAAACAAGGTCAATAAAATCGGTAAAACCACTAGCGATAACAACCTCAGCGGGGCGAACCCCAGCAGCATTGGCGATTCCTACGAGTTCTTCGGTGAGTTCAGGCGAATAGCGGTGATGTTCTTCGAGGCAAGCTTCAGCAAGACTAAGGACTTCTGACTCGCTAAGTTTCCTGCCTGTCCAGGCGTTTTCCATGGCTAGCTCGAGCCTATCCTGAGCAAACACTTGAATATCACTAGCAAATTTTTCTCCGTGCTGCCGCCCCATCTCTGTTGGCGTTCCCGCTAACCTTACAACTCGCAACTCACGCATCTGTTGACCCTTTCTCAATGGCCTCAAAGTAACATTTATCTGCCCTACCATTTATCTTTGATGCTCACACTATCTTACGGTGATGCATCTATTGTTGCCAGCAAAATGACTGGGCTTTGTGTGTGAGACGACAACAACGTCAGCCTTTTTAAGGTGATGTGTTACGTAACGAGAACATTAAGTGACAAGGACCTTAATTGATGAGGATGTTAGTTGACAAAGACATTAATTGACAAGGAGGTTAATTCACAAGGATGTTAGTTGACGAGGACATTCGCACTACGCTTGTCCCAGCAAACATTGACATCCTCCCCCACCCCGCGCATGGTGGCAAACCGCTGGCTTAAATTTTGTACGCGGGCAACCACCAAATCATTGCCAATGCGCACGCTGTAGCGGGTATCTGTACCAATATACAGTGCTTCTTCAATACGCCCACGAACGCTCACGGTTGTGTCTCCAAACGGCCGCGTGTGGTCATCCGCTTGCAGCGTGATTTTTTCCGGGCGAATGGCAAGCGTCACCTGCTGGTTTGGGCTCACAGCGTGATTATCATCAACTTGAGCCAGTATGACTAAGCCACCTGCCAAGATAAGTTGGCAATGGTCACCCTGCGTTTCTTGAACCGTAGCGCGTACAAAATTAGTTTCACCGATGAAATCCGCCACAAAACGGTCTTGCGGTGTTTCGTAAATCTCGCTAGGTGTGCCAACTTGCAACACGTGACCCTGATTCATCACAGCGATGCGGTCGGCCATGGTCATGGCTTCTTCTTGGTCGTGGGTCACAAAAATAAAAGTGATGCCCACTTGCTGCTGCATAGTTTTGAGTTCAAACTGCATGGCTTTACGCAGTTTTAGATCGAGCGCGCCCAAAGGCTCATCTAACAAAAGTACTTTAGGGCGGTTCACCAGTGCTCGCGCCAAAGCAATACGTTGCCGCTGCCCACCAGAGAGTTGATGGGGTTTGCGCTTGGCGACGTTAGGGAGTTGGACAAGCTCGAGCGCTTCATGGGCGCGCTCCCGTGCTTCTTTACGCGGTACTTTGGCCATCTTTAAACCAAACATCACATTAGCTAAGATATTCATGTGCGGAAACAGCGCATAGTCTTGAAAGACGGTATTTACCGGGCGCTGAAAGGCGGGCACTCCTTGCACAGGCTTGCCGGCAATAACGATCTCACCTTGGCTGGGCGTTTCAAAGCCGGCAATAAGCCGCAAGGTCGTTGTTTTACCGCAACCGGACGGACCTAATAGCGCAAAAAACTCACCCTGAGCAATCTCGAGCGAAATATCATCAACGGCTAGGACAGGTTCAGCGTTAGCGCTGCCAGCATAAGCTTTGCTGACAGCGCGAAGTTGCACATCAATCGTTGATGCTGTTGATGGTGATACTACAGAAGGTGATACTGGCAATTACTGACCAATCAAAATACGGATTTCATCCCAGGCGTCATTGTAAAGTTGCTCCATCTCAGCGTTGGAAACAATGGTAAACAGATTGGCTAGAATCTCATCGCTGGGGTAAATGCCGGGGTTGGTGAGCATGGATTCTTCGATGAGGCCGTCATCAATAGCCTGCGCGTTGGGTGATGCGTAGGCAGTGTAATTGCTGATGTCTGCACCAACTTGCGCGTCTAAGACGTAATCAATGAAAACCTCAGCTAAGGCTTGGTTGGGAGCATCAACTGGCACAGCAAGGGTATCCACCCAGTAAATGGTACCTTCTTCGGGCAGCACGTAGGCGTAGTCATCACACGCGCACTCGTCAATGATTTGGAAGATGTCGCCGTTGTACTCGACAACTACATCTGCCTCACCGCGCACCAGCACTTCTTGACCGTCGTCTTGGTTAATGTAGGTGACATTCGCACCGTTGTCGATGAGGAAGTCCCTCGCCTCGTTCACTTCATCTGGGTTACTGGTGTTTGGGTCGTAACCGAGGATCACGAGCGCAATACCGATGATGCCACGGTTATCATCAATCCACGACACGGGACCGTCGTGGGTAAACATGTCTTGCCAGGAGGTAATTGGCTCGTCAAACGCGTTCGTGTTGTAGCCAATACCAATCGTACCCCACTGGTATGGCACGGTAAACGCGTTGTCTGGGTCGTAGGCAGGGTTTTTGAAGTCACCGATAATGTTGGCAAAGTTGGGGATGTTGTCGAAGTTGAGGGGCTCTAACAAGTCCTCAGCAATCATCAACTCCACGGTTTCTTGGCTGGGTACCACAATGTCATAGCCGGGGTTACCTTGGCGGATACGGGCGAGCATGTCGCTGTCGCTAGGAAAGGTGTCGTAAATAACCTCCACACTGCAAAGTTCTTCAAAATTGCCGATGGTGTCTTCGGCAATGTAGGTTGTCCAGTTATAGACGCTTAGGGTTTGCCCTTCGAAACCTGCTGGACAAGCCCACTGCGCAGCGGCGGTGTTAGCGGTACTCAACAAACCTGTTAAGGTAAGAACTGTCATTGCAAACACACCAGATATTGCAAAAGCATTAGGAAAAGCAACAACTTTTTTCACTATTTTCCTCCAAAGGTGGGGATTTATGTATATACTTGCAGCTTTGAGTATACCTTACATGCTGCTTATAAATGTACGCATTAGTCTATCTTAGGAAGGCTGAGGCTGTCATTTAGCGTAGTTTTAGGATTGGTAGGTAAGTTTTGGATCTTATCTGAAGCTGTATACGTTTAGGTATCTAAGCTTTGGAGAAGTTTCTCAATGGGTGCTAGTAATGCTATGTCTGGCCGTTCACCGATAGTCTCACAAAGTTTTACGTAGTTTTCAACTGAGATATTTATGAACAAAACAAAGGCACTAGGTAAAGAATAGGATATGGAAGATAAAATTTTAAAACTTTTACAGTAAGCTTGTATAGCATCACTGAGCTGATTTACATTCTCGAGTGCCTGTGCAAAAGCACTTAGTGATACTGCTAAGGCAGGTAAGAAAGTATCAGAATGAGTGGCAACAATCTTACGATAGATAGTCACAGCTTCTTGCGTAGCAGCTAATGCTTCTTCATTTCGACCGAAGGCGCTGAGCTTCATCCCCAAACTGGTCAATGACAATGCCAAACCAGACAGAAAGGTATCAGAATAGGCAGCGGTAAGTTCACGATAAATAGTAACAGCTTCTTGCGTGGCAGCTAATGAACTTTCATTCTGTTCAAGGTCACTAAACCTGTCACTCAAGTTATCCACTGAAATTGCTAATTTAGGTAAAAAGACGTCAGGACGATCAGCAGCAAGGTCATGACGGATAGCAACAGCTTCCTGCGTAGCAACTAATGCGTCTTCATTTTGTTCAAGGTGACTAAGCCTGATACCTAAGTTGTTCAGGGCACTCGCCAATTCAGGCAGAAATCTATCAGGGTGATCAACAACGAGCTTACGATAAATAGGAATCACTTCTTGCGCGGCAGCCAGTGCGTCTTCATGTTTGTCGAGGTTGCTCAGCGTAATGCTCAAATTATTTAATGACCTTGCCAAGCCACGTAAATTATCGGGGAAGCTAACAGCAAGTTCACGGTAGATAGCAACTACTTCTTGCGTGGCTATTAAAGCATCTTCATATTGACCAAGAGCGTTGAAACTGTTACCTGAGTTGCCTACCGATGCGGCCAAGCGAGGCAAAAAAACATCAGGATGGGAAGCAGCAAGTTCACGGTAAATAGCAACCGCTTCTTGTGCGGCAACCAATGCGTTCTCTTGTTTGCCAAGATTACTTGCTACAAGCCCTTCCCAATCCTTTGCTTCTGCAAAAAGTTCGGTTAGTTCATATTCCTGTGCCTGCTGAGCAACTAAAATTGCTATTGGCAAAGCTTCTTCGTAGTCAGTTAGATCAAACAACGTTTTTACCAAACGCAAGCGCGTTCTAAGCAAATAGGATATGTCCTGCTCTGTCGGATTGGTATAGGCAGCTAGCATATCTCGATAGGTTTGGGCGCGGTGTTCTAGGTGTGGACGGTTCTTAAAATCAGGACGTTCTAACTGCTCTATTTCAACCATCGCTTCATCTATGCGCCCTGGCACTGGGCTTTGAAAATCAAAGGTGGCACTGTGCCACGCCCAAAAGTCTGGCGCTTGGCGCACAAAGCGGGCAAAAGATTCTTCCCGAAACCACATCACCAGTGCGTGGTTCACTTGATTCAGCAGTTCACGTTGCACATTTAAGTTCTGCGCCAGTGTACTTAAATCGTCCTCTAAATTTCCGTGGTAAACACTAAAAATAACTTGCCTCGGCTCGACTGGCAAATCCCGTAAAAACAGCAAGGGTTGTGCCTGCTCAGCGGTAATATTGTGGGTTTGAATGTGTAGGTCTGTGCTTTGAATTAGATGCTCTTTAACTGCATCAATATCTGCCTCAGCCCGATAAATCCCAAAAACAAGCACACTCTGCTGGGTCAGGGTTAGCAGTAAGCGTAACTCAGCTAAGCGTTCATCTTGAAAGGTTGTACCCTCCGTTGTAACAGACATAATAAACGCTTTCGTGGGCTAACTATCCTCAGCTAGCAAGGGCAATACTAGCGGACTAACCCCATACCAAACATCCCCATTGATATACTCAATCACACTCAAATTGTGTAACAGGTCAAGATAACCTTTGTCTGGGTCGCTATCTATATCCTTGGTGTTGTGAACTAGTTTCAAAAGCTCACGCTGTTTTTGGGTGAGTTGCCTATCAAAGTCACGCTGTTCATCAGCAACGGCAGCATCCGCATGGTCGCCATCTACTTTCGCTGCACGCTTCACAAGAGCTTTAATGCAGGCTTTTTGGGTTAACAAAATGGCTGTTCTAGGAATGCCTCCACTGGCATAAACCAAGTTAGTTAGAGCAGCCTCTTCAAATAGCTCAGTATTGACGCATCTTGCAATAATCTGTTTGAGTTCGTAAATACCTTTGGGTTGACTATCTTCATGAGGCTCTTTGCCATGTTGAACTTTGTAGTTTGGCAAGTCAAAGGACTCAGAAAAATACGCTTTGATTTGGTTAAACTCATTGCTGTGATACAACGCCACGGGAAACGTGTAGATAATGGAACACTCTGGCGCAGACAGGTAACTACCGTTTTTGTAGAAGAGGTTTTCAGCCGATTCAATACTGGCTTTGTCCGCACCGTCTATCAAACAGATAAGCCGCTTGTCTGTGAGCTCAAAAATAGCTTGCTGTAGGTCGTCAATAATACCTAGTAGCTCTTGAAAATCCGACTCAATTTGGTCACGAATAATTTTACGTGTTGACGATTCTTTGCCAACTTTGGCGCCAATGGAAAGCAGTGCTTTGACAGGTAAAGTAAGCCACCCTAACTGACTGGGTGTTGAAGCCTCAGCACCTGCTTCAGACGTTATACCTAATGATTCTTGTTCCTCTTTGATGATTTCAATATCGCTAACCCAAGCTTGTAGACGCTGGTCATAGCCTTTTAGGTTGAGGCCATCGTCTTTACAAGCTTCCAGTATCTTCACTGCCATAAGCAACACCAAATCAACGTAATTTAAGTCGTTCAGGTCAAGCCCGTCTAAAATAGAAAAATGGACCACCCACAAACGGTTGCGTTCGTTGAGTGTGCGCCCCAAACGCGCTAAGGTGCTGCTTTTGCCACTTCCGCGATGCCCAGTGAGCAAACCTTTGCAAGGGTATTGAAGCTCCAGTTGAACTTGCATTTCCCCAAGGAGATTGCTGATTTCTTCGCGCTCAACATAAAACCTGTCCAACTCCTGCACTGTCAGCGCGCGGGTTGGGTCAAGGTTGGGAACAGCATCTTCTAAGCTGTGGGCTTTTTGTTTCAACATTGTGCTCATTGTACGCTTTTAGGAACATACGTCACAAAAAGAGTGTCACATGGCGTAGTTATAGCGTTAACGTCTTACAACTCAGGTGTTACTCACCCTCCGCCAAACGCCCCTGCAACAGTAGCGACACTCCCACCAACACCATTGACACAACAATCATAATCGTCGAAATGGCATTGATCTCCGGCGGTACGCGCTGCTTGAGCATTCCGTAAACAAACATGGGCAAGGTGGTTGTACCTACCCCAGCAGTGAAAAAGGTGACCACAAAGTCATCTAGCGAAAGCGTGAAAGCAAGTAAGCCTCCTGCGGCAATTCCGGGCAGTAAAATAGGCAAGGTGACAAACCAAAACGCTTGTAAGCTGTTGGCACCTAAATCGCCAGCGGCTTCTTCTAAGCGGGCATCCATGGTTGCGAGGCGCGCGCGCACCACAATAGTCACAAAGGAAATATTAAACGCCACGTGCCCAATGATGATGGTCGCAAACCCGCTCGTCACCCGCTGCCCGGTTACGGTGTCAACGAACTCAAACAAAATCCTAAAAAAGACTGCCAGTGAAATGCCTTGGGTGATGTCGGGGATGACCACGGGTAAGTAGAGGATGGCGTCTAAGATGCGTTTACCGGGAAAGCGGCCACGGGCTAACGCGAGGGCGAGAGTTGTACCGATGATGCTCGAGACCACCGTCGCCGTACTCGCCACAAACAGCGAGTTATAGACCGAGTTAAGTAGCAACTCCGTCTGAAACCGCGTTGTCCCCGTCCCCGACGCAAAGGTGTTATTGATGATGTTTTGATACCAGCGCACCGTAAACCCGCGCCACTCCGACACACTCCCAGAGTCGTTAAACGAAAACACAATGAGCACCGCAATGGGTGCCCACAAGAAAAAATACGACACCAACGGCGATACCCACATGAGTGAGCGCCCCAGCGTGCGTACCCACGCCCCACCATTCGCCTGTTCTGACGGCGTCATCTGGGAAGTCTGTGACGCGCTTACGATGATCGTTCCTCCCCAAAGCGCACGTTGATGAAAGCGCCTAAGAGCACCACGACCATAAGCACCACTGACACAGCTGAACCTAGCGGGATGTTGCCATTGCCACTAAACTGTCGCTGGATGAGGTTGCCAATCATGAGCCCGCGCGTACCACCGAGTAAGTCTGGCGTCACAAACGAGCCAATCGCGGGAATAAACACCAGCGTGCAACCTGCCACCACGCCTGGCATGGTGAGCGGCACAATCACCCGCCAAAACGCTTGCCAGTCGTTGGCACCAAGGTCAAAGGCAGCTTCCACATAGCGCGTGTCCAAGCGTTCAACTGCTGCATAAACAGGCAGCACCATAAACGGTAAGTAGGTGTAAACCAAACCCAGTAAAACCGCACCAGAGGTGTTGAGCATCGTTAGGGGTTCTTGGATAATGCCAACTGACAAGAGCATTGTATTGATGAGCCCTTCGCGCCCTAAGATGGTTTGAATGGCATAAGTGCGCACAAGTAAGTTTGTCCAGAAGGGTAGCAAAATAAAAAATAATGCCAGTTGGCGGTTGCGCGTTTTGGTTCGGGTGCTAATAAAAAACGCTAGCGGATAGCCAAGCAATAAACAAAATAAGGTTGATAAAAACGCAATCCGTAAGGAGCGCAGCACTACCGGCAAAAACACCCCAAAGGTACGCTCAAAATTGGCAGTTGTGAGCGGCCATTCGGGTACGCCGCCGCGCCCTCGAGACATGAAACTAGCGACCAACACAAAAATAAGCGGCAGTAAAAAAAATACCAGCATCCAAAAGATACCTGGTAATGCCAAGCTAAACCCACGTACGGGTGATTTGGGTGTGGTCTTACCAGCTGATGGTGACGGTATTTGTGGAGAGGTCATCTTAAAAACTCCATTTGAGACATCTGTGTAAAACATCTGCCAATGGCGCTAAGGGCATCGAGCGTTCTCAGCATCGAGACAATCACTGGGTATCGAGGCAATCAGTGGATGACTAATAAGTTGATAATATCAGCTAGCTTTTTAGCATCATTATCAAGTTCAAGAGTTGAGTCGGAGTGAGGCTCGAGGTCATCAGCGCCATCAAGATATTGAGTTTAACATGAATAGAAATGCGATTAACCAGCAGATTAAATTCACGAGTTCACATCTTTACAGGCTTTTTTATGAATACGCTTGTTGGATTTATGCGCGCAAGCCAGACGACTGTTTAGCTTTATGAAAATAGAGTAACATGAGCTAGGCGCGCGAAGAAAGCGAGTTGCATAGATTTATGTCTAGCGACGATGGCAGTATAGGCCATATATCCATCCACAACACCCAACTTAAACACGCAGACGGCGTTTATGACACCATCCGGCTTGGTTATGGTGTGCCTTTGAGTGAAGACAGCGACGACTGCAGCCCCAAGCATGTCCTCACGAAGCAATTAGACCGTTTTCCAGAAGGGCAGTTTGTCGCCGTTTGTGAGCAAGATGGTATAGCGCAGGTTGTTGGCGTAGCCATCACCATGCGCACAAGCCGGCCACCGAGCGATCAAACCCTCACATGGGCCGAGCAAGTTGGCGACCTCAGCTTGCCACAACACGAGCCAGACGGCAAATGGTTGTATGGCGTGGACATGGTGGTGCGCCCAAACTTCCGCCGCCGGGGTGTAGGCACGGCGCTTTACAACGCGCGGTTTGAGCTAGTTAAACGCCTCAACTTACGCGGTTGGTACGCGGGCGGCATGCTCATGGGCTATAACCAATATGCGGCTGTTATGGATGTTGAAACCTATGCGAACAAAGTCAGAAGACGCGAACTCAAAGACCCCACGGTGACGATGCAGATGAACCGTGGCTTCAAAGCTGTTTCTTTAATCAAAGAGTATTACCCTATGCCAGACGCCCACAGTGCAGCCATGTTCATCGTCTGGCACAACCCATTATACAAACCAGCGCATGGCAAAACGTTGAGGGGTGAGAGTGTCATACAACGTACGTAAACGTACTTTAAAGAAGATATTACTAAACCTAACTACACCTAAGTACCTCCAAGTTGAAAAGTGGTGTGTATCAAACTTAGCAGCGCCCATCCTTAACCGCTAAACGCTATCTGAAAACTGCGGTTTCCAGATAGGAGGTACTTAGCTATGTTCGTTAGTTGCTCGAGCTAACCCCAAAATCCACGTGCAGCGCGCCAGAGCAACATGCAAACACAGACACAGATAACGACGTTAAAACTTTAAGTCTATTTCTAAC
>JBCCOX010000028.1:0-17011 GCA_039025155.1 Deinococcota bacterium
CCACCGTAGCGGACAGGCCGTCCCATCTGCCAGGCAAGTTCGGTGACAATATCGGGTAACTCGCTCACCCGTTCAATACCTGCAAGTACAAGTTGGCAGCGTTCCACCAAAGGTCGTTCGGCCCAAGCTGCTTGTGCCTCTTGACCCTCACTGATGATCTTAGAGGCTTGGTCATAAGTTAGGGCTGGGCGTTCAACATAGATGCTGCCATCAATTGGTGAGATGCATTGGATGAGTTTGGTTGCGGCCATCGTCATTAGCTTTGTTCCAAACCGCGCTGTAGTTCGTAGTCAGTCACGCGGGTATCGAAGTGTTCTTGCTCCCAGCGGGCGGCTCTGCTGTAGTGCTCGACAACCTCATCTCCCCACGCCTGACGCAGCATAGCAGAGTTGTAAAACGCATCTGTGGCAGCGCGTAGGTGAGTTGGGATGGTGGGTAAGTTGGTGGTTGTATAGGCGTCGCCTGAAAAAGCTGGGGGTAGCTCGAGCTTTTGCTCAATCCCCGCCAGACCCGCTGCCAAATTGGCTGCCATAGCGATATATGGATTCAAATCTGCACCACCAATACGAGTTTCAATACGCACGCCAGGACTATCGGTTCCCACCACACGGTAGCCTGCTGTGCGATTATCCAGCGACCAGACAGCTTTAGTGGGTGCAAAGGTGCCAGCTGCAAAGCGCTTATAAGAATTAACAAAGGGCGCCATAGCCAGGGTGATGTCGCTCAAGTAGTGCAACAAGCCTGCCAAATAATGCTGCATCGTCATTGACATGCTGTGCGGCTGCGCCGGGTCATAAAACACCGAGTTGCCATAAAGGTCTTGTAATGACTGATGAATATGACTGGATGAGCCTGATGTGTCGCTGTGCCACTTCGCCATAAACGTTACCGATTTGCCATCTTGCAAGGCCATTTCTTTAATACCTTGCTTGATGAGGCAGTGGTTATCAGCAGTGATAAGGGCGTCATCGTAGTAGACATTAATTTCAGCTTGTCCGGCGGCGGCTTCGCCTTTGGTGTTTTCTACCCGAATGCCTGCAGCGTGCAAATGATTGCGGATGTTGCGCATTAAACTTTCTTCTTTAGCCGTTTGAAATAGGTGATAGTCTTCGTTGTAAGCGCTAATGGGTGTTGGGGTTTGGTAGTTGCTAGCGTGTAAGTCAGCGTAGCTTTCAGTGAATACGAAGAACTCGAGCTCAGTGGCAACCGCTGTACTAAAACCAAGAGCCTCCAAGCGCTTCAGTTGCTTTTTTAAGATACTTCTCGGTGCAATGGCAACCTCTTCATGACTGTGGTGGTCAATCACATCACACAACACAAACGCGGTTCCCGGCGACCACGGCAAGCGCTTGAGGGTATCTAGGTCGGGTTTCATCACATAGTCGCCGTAACCTTGTGCCCAACTGGTTGAGCGGTAGCCGTCAACGGTCTCCATCTCAAAATCGGTAGCTAGCAAATACTGACAGCAGTGAGTTTCGTCCCAGGCGTGGGTAACAAAAAAGTCAGCGTGAAAGCGCTTGCCCACAAGCCGCCCCTGCATGTCAGGAATGGCCGCAATTACAGTATCCACAAAGCCATTGGTAACGTCTTTTTTTAGATTTTCAAAGCTTAAGTTGGGAGGCATTGCATCTCCTTTGTGACTCAAACAACTAGGAAGTAACATGTAAAAGCATCAAGATAATCTGAGCCTAGTTGAGGGTGCAGACATACTCAGGCAATATTGCCGTATTAGCTTATCAAGAAATTGACGGCACCTCATGCTGCAAGGTTTGAGACTCTGAAGGAAATTTTGATATGTGGAGGATGGAGTTTTGTGTAATCCATATTTGATGTACCCAAGAATGTAATTTCTCGGGTACTTATAAGAGGTGTGTCTCCAACACAAATTAACTCTGAACTTGGGTTGCGTAGCTGTTTAGTCTATTCAGCGTGGTCAGCAAGTAGCTCGAGCGTCAGTGCTGCACTCCACGAAAACCCAGTTGCTCCGGCTGGGCTGCCGTCTCTGGGATCGTAATATTCGGTAAAGCCAGACTTAGCTACCAGTGCCAGCGTGTGCTGGCGAATGTTTTCTGCCAGCGTGTGGTAGTTGTAGTTGTCCAGCCCCTCAGCTACAAACCAGTTCATGAGCACCCAAGCTGGCCCGCGCCAGTAGCGCCGGGGTTCGTAAAACAAACTTGTCTTTGCCAGCGAAGGCACCCAAAAGGTTGTGGGTTGCCCCATACCGGGGTCACAAGGGGCATAGGCAGCGGCATTACACAAGTGTTCGTAAATGAGCCGTTTGGCACGTTGACTGCTGGCGAGGTTCGCAAACAAGGACATAAACGTGGCGCAGTCATTTTCGACGAGTAAGCGCGTATTGCGAAGGTCAAACGGACAATAGCGCCCGTCGTGCTCAAACCACAAGCGTTCGTTATAGGTGACATAGGTGGCCTCGAGCCAAGTATCAAGCTCATCAGTTGCTTCACCTAGGAGTACGGCGATAGCTTTAAGGTCGCGGTCAGCACGGTGCAGGACTGCATTAAATAGCGTATCTTCCACCAAAAACGGCGAGCGTTCGTAGAGCATTTTAGGGTCGTAGCGCCAGCGCCGAAAACAGTCTAGCAGGTAAATAAAACGCTCATACTCACCTTGAAAAGGTCGTTCGTCACCCGCTACATGAACCGAATCTTTGCGGTCGTACAAAGGCACGTTTTCTGGCTTAATGCGGGCCAGCGTTTCAATCCAGCGGGCGGCGTTATCGGTCCCAGATTCCCACGGGTGAATAATAGCAGCTAAGCCGTCGCCTTCGGGGTCGCGGGTGGTGTGGAGCCAGCGGTGCCACGCGAGCACACCAGGGTAGACCTCGCGTAAAAAGGCGAGTGAACTGGCATGTTCCATTTCGGTCGCGGGTGAGGGTGTTGCCTCGAGCTTCTTACAGGCGCGCATGTGCATCTTGTAAAGGCAGGTGGCTAAAAGCGGCGGTTGGGTGATGCCTGACGTGGGTATCTCAGGTGAGGCTGTTAAGTGACCCGTCTGCCAAAACTCGGGCTGCGGAAAGTAGTGGGACGCGCCGCCATGGTAGATGATGTGAGGTACTAGACCGTCTGCCCACTGTCCTGCAAGGAGTCCGCGCACTTCAACTCGAGCCCGTTCAGGATCAATGTGATACAAGCCCAGCGCCACCAAGGCCGCATCCCAATTCCATTGATGTGGGTATTGGTGGGTTCCGGGCCGGGTGAACACGCCCACATCATTATCGCGCAGCGTTGTAACAGCACGTTCACGTAAAGCGTTTAAGTCAACATCGGCGAGGGCAGGTGTTGGCATATCGGTAAGGTTGGGCAGGGCGCTAGACATCTTGCTATTGTGCTATTCTTTCACGCCGCCCGCCGTGAGGCCGCCGACTAAGTATTTTTCAAACCAAAAGAAAATCACCATAATGGGCACGGTCACAATAACTGCACCGGCCATTAAAAATTGGCGGGGAACTTCTTGTGAGTTGAGCCCAACCATGCCCCGCGAGAGCGTGAAGATGTTAGGACTGTCCAAAAACATAAACGCAAACAAAAACTCGTTCCACGCAATCATAAACACATAGAGTGCCACGGATGCTAGGGCCGGCACGCTGAGCGGTAGCGTAATGCGCCAAATCACCTCAAAGCGGGTGCAACCGTCAATCATACCCGCCTCTTCTAAATCTTTGGGGAGGGTTTGAAAGTAGCTGCGGAGCATGTAAAGCGCCACCGGAATGGTTTGAGCTGGGTAGACAATCAGTAAACCCAACAGGGCATCCCGCAGTTGTAGCTGGGTAAATACACTGTAGAGCGGCACAACCAACACAATCGCTGGGAACATGTAGATGAGCAAAATAGAGCGCGAGACCAGTTTGCGCCCCGGAAAGCGCAAGCGTGTGACCGCATACGCACCTAAAATAGCAATGACTAAGGTGATGATGACCGTACAAATAGCGACAAAGGTGCTATTGAGGATGTAGCGAGCAAAGTTAAAGCGCACCAGCACCTCACGATAGCCCACAAATAGGTCGCTTAACCGTTGCGAAAAGTTGATGGCTAAGTTGGTGGGGTCTTGCAAAAACTCTGCTCTAGATTTGAGGCTAGCAACCACCATAAAGTAAAACGGGAACAGCACAATTGACAAAAAGAAGACAAACCCAAAACCGCGTAGTAACCGAATGATGATGACCTCAAAGGTGTCCCGCCGGGGGCGACTTAGGTTGAGGTCACGCAAACCGTAGCCAATCAAAAAGCCAGTGAGCGCAAGTGTGACCAGCGCACCGCCAATGCCCCACGTTGGGCTAGTTTCGCCAAAGCCAAGCGGGTCGTTGCCAGTGAGGTAAAGCCAGCCCGCTGCTGCGCCCAGCCCTAGCACTGCACCCAGCCCGCGCAACATTTGTGAGTTGCGAATAGCACTCAGGACGAGACCCAACCCAGCACCTACAAGGAGCGCCCAGCCTAACGGCACACTCACGCTGTAGGGGCTTAACATGAGGGTGAGCACCGACCAAAGGGAGACCAGGAGCGCGCTCGAGCAGGCCCCCACCACCATCGCTGCTAATGCACCCGGTAGTGCAGGGAGTGATCTAGATGTTGACCGTGATTGTAACGATGCTTGTGCCATCTCACTCTCCCTCTGGGGTGTAGCGGAAGTACACCACTAAAAACGCTGCTAACATGACAAACAAAATGACTGCGGTGGCTGCGCCCATGCCGATATCTTCGCGCCCAAAGGCGTTGTCGTAGACGAGCACAGGCAGTGTGCGCGTGCCAGCAGTGCCGCCGGTGAGCAAAAAGATGTCATCAAATTTATTAAAGGTCCAAATAAAGCGCAGTAGGAACAAGGTCGAAATCACCAAGCTAAGTTGTGGCAGTGTGATGAACCAAAACTGAGCAAAAGGCCCGGCCCCGTCTACCTTAGCAGATTCGTATAATGCAGCAGGAATAGCTTGAAAACGCGCCAAAATAAACAAAAAGGCAAACGGGAAGTAGCGCCACGCATCAAACAAAATTACGCTAGTAAGGGCAAGCGGCAGGGTTAGCTCGAGCCCCAACAAACTCACGCTTAAACTGCGCTGACTCAAAAACGAAATGGGCTCACCCAGCACACCAAGCTCGAGCCCCAAGGCGTTTAATGAGCCACTAAACGGGTCAAGCAAAAACGTCCATGTAAAGGCAACAGCAATCACCGGGGCCACGTAGGGAAACAGCAAAAGCCCGCGTAAGAGTCCACGCAGTGGAAACTCTGCGTTGAGCAGTTGCGCTGCACAGAGTCCTAACAAGATTGACCCACAAGCCCCAAACAACGTGTAGGCAAGCGTGGTTCGCAAGGTAGTCCAAAACTCACGAGCGCTTACCACAGCCCTAAAATTAGCAAGTGTAAATTCCCAGCTTGTGAGCACGTTGGGCGCGTTTGCGGTGACAAAAGGATCGCTGAGGGCATCTTCACTGGCATCATCTATAAACGTTTGTGAGGCGAGCCAGCTTAGCTCGAGGTTCTCACGGTAGCCGCCGTCCCAACTGCCGAGGGTACAGGTTAGTGTGTCTGCTGTAAACGTGCAACCTTCTGCTAATGCATCAGCAGTAAGGCCTGCGGGTAAACTTGCCGTAAGCACAACATCATTGAGTTGAACATCGCGGCTGCTGTTGCGCAGTTGATAACGCAAACTGAGCGCTTCCCCAGCGGACTCCGGAAAATTCATGACGCGGGCTCTAGCGAGCGCTTGCGGCGGGCGCAAGTCACTCAGTTGCACCTCTTTAAAACTAATCCAAAAATTGGCAACGACCGGGAAAATAACAATGGTAAAGACAATAATAAACGCCGGCGCAAGCATCCACGCGGCTAAGCGCGCTTCTCTGGCGGCTAAGCCTGACCAGCGTTTGCGTGTGGGCGTAAGTTTAGGTTGTGATGTTGGAATAGCTTGGGACACCGTATCACCTCATTCAGAAAAGTGTCTTGGTAAGTGTGAATGGCGTTGCAGGAGTATGGATAGGGCTAGGGAGAAAGGGAGAGTTCATCAACTTGGTGTATTGCGTCATTATGGACTTGCTAGCTGTGGATAGGTTGAGGACTCACGTAAAACGACGTGCCTCGGCTTCATTGCGGTGACACGTCGTTTTAGATACATCGCTAAAGGGATATTACATCACGTTTTTAGGTGATGATAACGCCTCAACAATAGATGAGTTAAAGTGCTTAGCGATTAGTCTTGAAGTGCCTCAACCTCGAGCTGCAAGAGCGCAGTTGTTTCTTCAGCACTGCGGTCACCGTCTAAAAATTCGCGCACCAGTTCAGCCATCACGCGGGTGTCATAGAGCCTCGAGGTCAGTGCGCCGTAACCTTCAGCAAAGCCCCAGCGGCTGCCTGTCTCGAGCCCTTCAATTAAATCGTTGATGACATCACTTGCGTAGATGTTGCCCAGTTGATTGCGGCGGTCAACACCCACTTCTAGTTCAGCCCAACCGTCTACAAATTGACTATCGCCAGCGCTAGCACCACGCCGTACTGGGAATTTACCTTCAGCGGCAATACCTAGCGTGTCCAGATAGCCTTCGTTCATCGAATAAACAACAAATTGCTGGGCGGCCTCAAAGTCGGCATCTGCCGTGATGCCAAAATAACGCACGTCCGTCCAGCCAGCGCCAGCCGCGTTGGAGGGCCCTGCAAACGTCGTCACAAACCCGCTGGACTCAGCCAGTTCTTGGCTGGTTGGGTCAGCAACAGCGGTAATGGGCACGCTGTCACGCAGACCAGCAAGTTCATCCAAAATAAACGGCGACCAAACGATCATGGCAGCTTGCCCAGCAAAGTACAACTCGCGGGATTGTTGCCAGAACAGGTTACCTGGAGGGCTTGCTTCAGCGAGTTGTTTGTAGAACTCGAGCGTCTCAATCATTTCTGGTGTGTCAATCGTCACGTTACCGTCGGCATCAACTAAGTTCACGCCGTTCGCGAGGGCAATGTGCTCAAACACTTGCATCATGTAGACTTGGCTCGAGTCAGTGGCAGCCACAAAGCCGTACAGGTCAGGTGGGTTGTGAAGGGCGTCAATTGCAGCAAGTACATCGCCGTAGGTGGTAGGTGCGGCAAGGCCAGCTTCTTCAAACAAATCTGCCCGGTAGACAAGAAGTTGCGTCCAGCCGTCCACAGGAACAGCAGCGTATTCGCCATCAAATGCCACCAAGTTCAGTGCGCCCGCGCCAAAGGTATCTTCACCTAATTCGCCGATGGCTTCACTAGCACTCAAGCTGTCCAAAATGCCTGCTTCTGCCCAGCTCAGCGTGAAGCTTAACGGGTGATAAATGAGGTCAGGTAGCTCTCCGGCAGCAAAGGCAGCGGTGACGCGCTCGCCCATTTGGTTTTCGCTCACTGGCACAATTTCAACAGCAATGCCCGTGTCTGCTTCAAAGCGGCTAGCGATAGCTTCTTGTACCTCGAGCCGTTCGGGTTGTTCCTCGGTGGTCCACAAGGTGATTTGTGCCAGCGACGTGCTGAGCACAGCTAGAAGAGCAATGAACGTGATACAACGTTTTAGCATAAAGTAACGACTCCTTAATATGAAAGTATAGAACCTAATAGTATTAAGCCAAAAACCTTAAGACAGCACATCAGCTCAGTTTAAGTCACCTCCTGGACGGTACAAAGATGTTGATGAGGCATCAACAACATTCATAAACGGATGCGCAAGACACATGATTGCGAGCAGATGTGATGATTGAAGCTAGACGTTGAACCTCAAACAATGCTCGAGTAAAGCTATGCTGCGCATAAAATTGTGAACTATCACATTAGTTTATTAGATTTTGCACAAGTTGCGGGCGTCCCGTCCTACAAGGCGTTAAAGTAATCTTTGATAATGATGCCTTCTCACTTGCCAAATGAAACCTTGCTACGAACAGAACTGCTGAAGTTGCTCAGCGAGGGACGGGCCCACGTGACGCTCGAGCACGCCCTAGAGGGGCTCTCTCCTAAACACCGTAACCTCCGCCCAAAGCTGGGCGGTCTAAAATCCATCTGGGAAATTTTGGAACACATGCGCATCACCCAGCGCGACATTCTGGACTATATCCGCGACCCAAGCTACACCTCGCCGACGTGGCCAGAAGGTTATTGGAAAGCCTTGCCAGACACCTTGTCTTACGATGCTTGGATGGACAGCCTCGAGGGATTCTTAGATGACCGTGACGTGCTTGTGAACCTTGCTCGAGATGCTGATCTCATAACGCCACTCCCTCATACAGATGAACACACTGTATTGCGGGAGCTGTTAGTTGTTGCTGACCACAACGCCTACCACCTTGGACAAATCGTATTTGTACGCAAACTGCTGGAAGCCAGTTGAGCTGAAGAAACATCAACGTGCTTCAAAACGAAAAATCATGTAGCAAAAGGCTATAAGTTCGCATCTTTATGCGTGTTATGCTCAGTCGCTAAAATCTTCTGCGTGATTGCGTTTATGTACAGCACTACTTCTTATCGGTTAATTGCACAAGCTTAGGGCGCAACACAGGCTACCTTGCCATGAAGTGATGTCAAACGTGCGTTAACTCGAGACTAGGTGATCATCATGCCAAAACGTACCGATATTAAAAAAATTCTCATTTTAGGGTCGGGGCCCATTGTCATTGGGCAAGCTGCCGAGTTTGACTATTCAGGAACCCAAGCCTGCAAAGCGTTGCGCGCAGAGGGGTTTGAGGTAGTGCTCATAAATAGTAACCCCGCTACCATCATGACTGACCCAGATGTTGCGGATAAAACCTATATTGAACCGCTCACGCCAGAATTTGCGGAAAAAGTGATCGCTGCTGAACGACCCGATGCCTTGCTGCCAACCTTGGGCGGGCAAACGGCACTCAACCTTGCTAAAACACTCTATGAAGATGGTGTGTTGGAACGTCACAACGTGGCGCTCATTGGTGCAAACTATGACGCCATTCAAAAAGGTGAAGACCGGGCACTGTTTCAGCAGGCGATGCACAAAATTGGCATTCAAACGCCGGCGGGTAAGTTGGTAGAAACATTAGAGGACGCCCTTTCGTTCGCCGAGACCATCGGCTACCCCATCATCATCCGGCCAAGTTATACGCTTGGGGGTACAGGCGGCGGCATCGCTTACGATGAACCCGAGTTTCGCCAGATTGTGCGGCAGGGCTTGCACGATTCCCCTGTGAACAGCGTGCAAGTAGAGCAATCCGTGCTGGGTTGGAAAGAATATGAGCTCGAGGTCATGCGCGACCACAACGACACCGTGGTGATTATCTGCTCGATTGAAAACCTCGACCCTATGGGCGTGCACACGGGTGACTCTATTACGGTTGCCCCGGCGCAGACGCTTTCTGACAAAGAGTATCAGCAATTGCGAGATGATTCCATTGCCATTATTCGTGAGATTGGCGTGGATACTGGCGGTAGCAATATTCAGTTTGCAGTCAATCCAGTAGATGGTGACATTGTGGTGATTGAGATGAACCCAAGAGTCTCGAGGTCGTCAGCACTTGCCTCAAAAGCTACAGGTTATCCGATTGCCAAAATTGCTGCCTTACTAGCAGTGGGCTATCACCTAGATGAACTCCCTAATGACATTACTCGGCGCACCAAAGCAGCCTTTGAACCCTCCATTGACTATGTTGTGACCAAAATTCCCCGTTTTGCCTTTGAAAAGTTTCCGGGGGCGAGTGACGCCCTTGGAACCCAAATGCGCAGCGTGGGTGAGGTTATGAGTATTGGGCGCACCTTCAAAGAGTCATTTCTTAAAGCGCTAGCGTCCTTAGAGCTAGATGTCAAAGCAGGCTTTGAAGGGGCAGATGAGGCACTTTTAGAGACTTACCTTTACCCCAACCCAAGGCGTATTCTGGCAGTGCTCGAGCTGCTCCGGCTTGGTAGAAGTAAACGCGCCTTGCACGACAAAACAGGTATTGACATGTGGTTTTTGGCGCAATTACAAGAAATTGCCAAAGCGGAGCAAGAAATTCGTGAGTTGCCAGAGGTTGATGCTTGGAATGAACGGTTGTGGCTCGAGGTTAAACGCATTGGGTTTAGTGACCGCCAACTAGCTGAACTTAAAGGGATACATGTTGACGTGCTGCGCAAGGTTCGCAGCGCCAAGTTGCAACCTGTCTTTAAAACCGTAGACACCTGCGCCGCTGAGTTTGAGGCTTACACGCCGTATCACTACAGCAGCTATGAACATGAAGACGAAGTACGCAATTCAGATGCTCCGAAAGTGATTATCCTAGGCTCTGGACCCAACCGCATTGGGCAAGGTGTGGAATTTGACTACGCCACAGTTCACGCGGTTTGGGCCTTACGGGATGCTGGCTACGAAACCATTATGGTTAATAGCAACCCAGAAACAGTTTCAACCGACTACGACACAGCAGACAGGCTTTACTTTGAACCGCTCAGCTTTGAAAACGTCATGAACATTATCGAGCGTGAGCAACCTCAAGGTGTCATTGTGCAACTGGGTGGACAAACGCCGCTTAAACTCGCAAAACCTTTAAGTGATGCTGGCGTGCCTATTTGGGGAACGCCCGCAAGTGCCATCGACATGGCGGAAGACCGCGATCAGTTTCACGAACTGTGTACCTCGCTGGATATTCCGCAACCGCAGGGTGGCGTGGCGGCAAGCCCAGAAGATGCTTACACCCTTGCTGCTGACATCGGCTACCCGGTAATGGTCCGCCCAAGTTACGTGTTAGGCGGCCGGGCGATGCTCAAAGTAGACAATGAGGACGAGCTACGGGACTACTTGAGCCGTGTCTATGCAGATTTGCCAGATGCGCCATCAATTTTAGTGGATGCGTTCATCGAAGGTGCTAAAGAAGTTGATGTGGACGCCCTCTGCGACGGTGAGCAGGCTGTAGTTGCTGGCATTATGGAACACATCGAAGGTGCTGGCGTACATTCGGGTGATAGTGCCTGCATCACGCCGCCAGTGAGTTTGAGCGCGGATGTGCAAGATACCATCATCAGCTACACCAACAAGTTGGCGCTGGCAATTGGTGTGAAAGGGCTCATCAACGTCCAGTATGTGATTCAAAACGGCAAAGTACTGGTGATTGAAGCGAATCCGCGGGCCAGCCGAACTATTCCCTACTTGTCTAAAGCCATTGGCGTGCCGCTTGCGAAGTACGCTGCACTCATAGCAGCGGGACGTACGCTGGCTGAGCTAGGGTTTACCGAGACGCCCACGCCCACAGTCTACAGCGTCAAAGAAGCTGTTTTACCGTTTCTTAAGTTTGGGCATATTTTGCCAATTTTGGGACCAGAAATGCGCTCAACGGGCGAAAGTATGGGCATAGATGCAAGCCCAGAGCTTGCTTACTACAAAGCCCAACTTGGTGCTAACGTGCCACTGCTAACCACAAAGAACATAACGGCTGCGTTGATACCTTCAGCGAGTCAAGGTGCTGACGACTTAGCTATTCAGTTGGAACATTTGAACATCCAGCTTGTAGAACCACCAACAGATGCTTTGATGCTACCTAACTATGACTTGTTAATTGACCTAGCAGAGAGCCGCGAGTTGAGGCGCGCCCTTGAAAACGGCATCCCCTATGCCAGCACAGTTGCAGCAGCTCGAGCCATATTAGCCGCAATTGCAGCAGCCCGCAGCAAGCCCCAGCAGGTGAGTGCCTTACAAACCTTGCACACTGCACCTCACTAGCTACAGTCGTTTTACGGGATGCTGTTAGCAATGTATCGATGTGTATTTTGTGCGTAAGAACGGGAAAAGGGAGATGCCATCAGATGCTAGGCAGGGATCACGATGGCAGTATTGTCGTCATTATGTGACTTATGACGTATCAACTCATCCTGTGATGGAGACTCGAGAAGCTCGAGTCTCTATCACTAAGCCATCTCCAGAAAAATGTTGACAAATGCCAGAGAAATCAGCACCGTCATTTAAGCTAGATCTTGCTACAGCTTCCACGTGGATTCATGCCACACGACATTATCTGGAAAGCGTGTAATCCTCGACATAATGATCTGAAGACGACTTACTCGCAAACAGCCGACCTGCTTGTACCAAGATGGCAAAAAACAGCGTCGCAAGAACTGTAAAGACAAGATCACGGCGGCGAATGTTATTGCCTGAAGTAATAGCTTCTGGGCTCCCGGGTGTTGGGGTAACGCTTGGGCTTCCCTCTGAAGGTTCCGCTTGCGGTGATGATGTCGGTGATGATGTTGATGAGTTGGCTTGGGGGAGTGTTTGAGACTGCACGGCTCGAGCTGGTGTAGCTTGAACTTGGGGGCTAGCTTGGGCTGGTGCTTGCGGTGTTAGCGTTTGGCTTCCCACAGCGCCAAACCGTAACAACGCAAGCTGTACGTTTGGGTAGACAAGTGCTTCGTTTTGGTTGTTGTCAACAACCTGTAATTCAACGCCGTAGAGACCGTTGGGCGCGCTCGAGGCATCCCAGTCAAAGCGGTAAGGTGCGATGAGTTCAAACGTCTCGTAACGCATGGGTCTATTCGGGCGCGGCAGTAAGCGGTAAAGCCTAAGCTCAACGCGCTCGATGCGGTTTTCATCGCTAATATTGGCACTAAAGCGAATGACATTGTTTTCAACTGGGCTGGTGGGGTCTTCTAGCTCAGCAGGTGTGAGGATGACACTGTCAATCACCGCAATCACATCCCCTTCGGCAACGCCGTTAATGCGGAAACTGCGCACGTTGGGCGGGCGAATGTCATTGCCAGAAAGGCTCATATCGGGGCCATCAAAACTGATCGTGCCATTAATAACCAGCAAAAAAAACAACAAAATTAAGGCAATCACGGCACCCCAAGGTACCCATGATGACTTCATAACATAATTCCTCTCACGCAAATACCTCTCGTAAGATTGGTTCTCCTACGATCACGCCCTGGCTATATATCACGCGATACCACGTCCAACACAGCATAAACTCTGACAGTATTGATTACATTCCAGTCGGACTGAGTACTCGTTTCGACTCGCACCGCTCGAGTTACTCCGTTGTTAAAATAGTTGTCAGAATAATCGTCACGGGTATGAGTAGCGACTAACCTCACTCGAGCCACGTCCACAAGCTGCATCATAATGGTCATCAGTATGCCATGAGGGTGTAGATGTGTCCAACCATAGCTACCACAAGAACGCACCCTCAAGGACATCTACACACAATCTACACCTTCAAGGACATCTACACCTTCAAGGACATTTGCAGCCTCAAGGACTTCTGCGCAATCTATAAATAACATCAACCTGCACTATATGGTGTCGAGCTAGCTCGTGACCATCTCGGACATTTATTTTTGAGCGTCCATTAAAGCGTCCATTAAATAGCAATCACTGCCAACTAGGTTCTAAACCTGATGCAATGTGATGCCATCTTCAACAACGCTCATGGTGCTAGTGGACAAGGCACAATGCCTGTGAAGCCAATGCGTAACAAGGTCACATCTGGTTGAACTTCGCTACGGTTGCCTCGAGCGTCGCTTACGCTTACGTTAAACCGGTAGATGCCGTTGGGCAAATTGGTCACCCGCCACGACAAACTCTGTTGCGAAACATTTAGCTCGTTAGGTGTGTTTAAGGGAAGCGGAAGCACGTCACAACGAGCTTCTGGGGAAAGTGTGCCTGCCGTTAAAAAGGTGGCTGCACGAACCTCGAGCGTGGCACTTGTAGCGTTGGCAATAATCGTGGAAATAAGCAAGGTGTCGCGGCTGTTGTCAGGTGTGAGCAGCACATCACCACTGCTTGTACCATCTAGCTCGAAACTTTGCACGGTGGGCGTGAGCAAAGAAGGTGGCGGTGACGGGTCAGGATTGTCTACAGGTGGTGACGGGTCAGGCGAGTTACCACTCGAAATCACCTCGCCACACGCGACCAAACCGCCTAACAACATGCAAACTAGCAAGCAAGATAGCAACCGCCTGCAGGTTTGTAAGTACGCTCGAGCCGTCATCGTCTCTCTATTATCAAGACTGACCCGGCTCTTGGGGTGTGTAAAACTGAATATCTGCAGCTAAACCTGTAAACCTACCCGCCCGTAAAGCTATAAACCCGTAAAGCTAGGGTTGAACGGCTTGCACTGTATCGGTGATGCGTTCTGCTTGCTCAGGCTCGTCGTCACTTGGGTCGGGTAGGCCGCTAAGCCGCTCAGTACGGCGCGAGGGCAGGTGCGAGCGCAACGACAGCGCGTATTCAGAAAGGTGCAAAAGGCCGTCGCTCACGCTGTAGCGAAGGCAAAACTCACCATGATCAACCCGGCTTACCAAGTGAAACGGTGCATAGCTTAAGTGTTCTAATACAGATAAAACTTGTTCTTTTATTAAGTCTTGGCTGCCTTCGGTGTCGTAGTTAAAACTGGCTGACTCGAGCACTTCGCTAAGCATAAAGACAGACGGGGCTTTCATAGCAGCAAGACTGCGCAGCACACCTGAAAACACGCCCCGCTCGCTAATACGCTGGTTGAGGCTAGCTTTGAAGCGGGTCAAGCTTTCCTCGAGCAAACCGTCTTTAGCAAAGTGAGATTCAAGGTCAAGCGGGCTCACCGGCACACTTTGAGAAAGTTCTAGGGCACTTTCTAACGCTTGCCACGACCAACAGGTGGCCCGTGCTGCCGCTGCTGGTGAGGTTAAGCGTATTAAATCTTGCTGATGCCCAAAAACCGCCAAATAGGTGCTAGCCACTTCGCGGCGTTGGGTCAGTAGCAGCCCCCAATCGAGCCGCCCGCCTTCACTGAGCGGATGCACCAACACGCTGTAATGATGCCTGCCGAGGTCAGCGTTGGCAATAAACTGATCGCGCGAAAGTAACTCAATACGAAAGCCAAGCTCGCTTAAATAGCTGCGCGCCCGGCTGTAGCTCGAGACATCACGGGTATCACGTGAGTTAAGGCCAACATGTTTGGGCAGGTCACTGTCTTGCGTGGGTACAGCTTTGACGTGCTGTAAAACCTGGTCACTTGCATCTGGGTCAAAATTGGGGTTGCCCTCGAGGGCGATCACATCAGGTAAGTCTGTAGGTGAGTCTGTGGGTAAGTCTGTGCCACTGGGCAGGTCGGTTGAAGGTGTATTTGTCTCGGCTGAGGACACATCTACGGCTGATGCTGATGTTTCTTGCTCAGAGCTACTCTCTGGTGCTGCTAAGCTATCCCCCTCAGGGCTTAGGTAAGGTTCAGGGCTTAGTGCCGCTTCATCTGACGTGGTAGCTTCACCTGCTGCTGAATGACCCATAGGTGCATCTAAAGGAGCTACCTCAGGAGTTGCACGCAGTTGCCAGCGCCCTTCAACTTTTTCAAGGCGCGGGTCACGCGCAAGCGCGTCTGCAACATTGAGCGAGCTAGGTAATTCTGGCAGCAACGCATGAATTTCCGCTTCAGAAAGCGGGGTGGCTAATCCGACGATGTGATCACAAAGCTGCTGCGCGTCAATCTCAGCGTCGTCTCCCTCGGTTTTGCGCGGGCGCGCCCGCACACTAAACGCAAAACTACCGTCTTCTAAGGGGTCAATGATGATTTCATCGTTAACATCAAGCTCATGCCTGCGAAAAAACCGCCCCAAGCCCTCGAGGTAACGCGGGGGACGCACTACCAGTGTAAAGGTATCGCCTGTTTTAGCATCAACAGCGGTGATGTCGCCTTTGCTTGGAAAAAGTTCAGCAAGGCGCTTAGGCAAGGTGAGCCGCTCTGAACTGAGACAGACGCGCGTCATCGAATAACGATATTCAGCAGCCATAAACCCTCCCAGTGAATGTGGTGTTAAGTTTTGGTCTAGCGTCAGCGTTAGATGCTGTATGCAAGCTGTACCATAGCAAGCAAGCTCGAGCTGACCAAATGTTGCACGCGACGTTCACTATGAGGGGCATTGTGAGTGGTCGTGTGTATGTGTTCCAAGCATTCATCGTAAATTCCATTTTGAGTGCGGTCATTCAGTTAGCTCACCGTCAGTAGCTGATACTTCAGTAGCTAATACGTTACTAGCTGATGAGCACATATAAGTTGAGGCATTCAACGCTAACAGCAACTTAGCGTTTGTCAGGTATTTCGTCATCCTATTACAAAATGATGCTACCACGCTAGCGAAGGTATCTTGAGTGATACTCACTTGCTAGGTTCATGAACTGTCAACTTTAGCAAAAGTCAAGATTAGATGTCTGACTTCAGGACGATGTGCCAAGATCGAGCAAGTTAAGCTCGAGCAAGACCTCAGCAACGTTCTTAACAACGTCCTTAACATTGTGCTAAGTTTAACAAATTTTGTATGAGAGGCGTACAAGTGACCTCAAAAAAGACTATTTAGTTCATTCGGTAGTCTGTTTGTACCCACACCTTCACCAACAAACCTACCTGTGTCAATGCAGGCAACCTCACACATACTCTTAAGCCAAAAGACGTACCGTTTTAACTATGGATGACCTCATCCAAGTTACAGATCGCGGTTTATATTGCCCCAAGGGTGAGTTTTACATTGACCCGTGGCGGCCCACGGACCTGGCGCTCATTACCCACGCGCACGCGGATCACGCACGGCAGGGTGCGCATCGCTACCTAGCCACTCGCGCAAGTGAGCCTATTTTGTGCCACCGTCTGGGAGCGAGCATCAACCTAGACCCTGTGAACTACGGCGACAGGTTTAAGTTAGGTAAAACTTGGGTGTCATTTCACCCGGCTGGGCACGTGCTGGGTTCTGCACAAATTCGTGTTGAACATAAAGACGAGGTTTGGGTGGTCTCTGGCGATTACAAACGCGCGAGCGACCCAACCTGTAGCCCTTTTGAGGTTGTACCCTGCACCACCTTTATTAGTGAGGCCACCTTTGCACTGCCGGTGTACCGCTGGCAAGCACCTGCTGAAGTTGCTCAGCAGATTTACACTTGGTGGCAAGCTGACCTGTCGCGCCCGTCGCTCCTGTTTTGTTATGCCTTTGGCAAAGCGCAGCGGGTCCTCGCTGAACTAATGCGCTTTACAAACCGCCCCGTCTACTTGCACGGCGCTGTGACCCGCCTCACCCAGCTTTACCGTGAGCAAGGTGTGCAGATGCTCCCAAC
>JBCCOX010000029.1:0-16843 GCA_039025155.1 Deinococcota bacterium
GCTCGAGCCCGGCTGGGTTCACATAGCGCACGACACCTTCACTGTCCATCAGACAAATAAAGTCGCTGATGGTTTCAACAAGCTGGAGTAAGTGCTTAAGCTGCGGTCCATTCAAGGCAGCAAGACTACTTGTCATAGCTGTTGGGGTTGGTACAGATGGTGTGCTACGCGCACCATCAATGGATGTAAAAACATTGCGTGGAGGCGGCATCTCGGATGTCGCTTGTGCTACTGGGCGCACGAGTAAAACCCGCATGTCTTCAGCTTGGCTTGTCTGAGAAGCGTGCCCGTGATGCACACCCAAAGGCATCACTGTAACCTGTACCTCGTGCAACGTGCCGGTTTGATGGCGCAAGTTCCCTTTGAAATGTTGGTGTTGGTCAGTTGCAAAAGACCTGTGGGCGTTGTGCTGGCTGTCAGCTATGTCTTCGTCATCAGCAGTTAAGTCTTGGCCGTCTAGATCATCCTCAAACAGGGCAGCCGTATTGACAAGGGTGTCATTAAGCGCATCTAAATCATTGTTGGCAGGTGGCGCGGTAACCTGTTGAACCTGCTGTTGTGGCATCTGCAGCACGCTGCGGTAAGCTTTGCGCACAAGAGCCTCAACAAGTTGCCCGGTTTGTGTGCAAAAAGCTGGATTGGCAGCTTGAATCTCACCTTCTAAGGTCACCAAAACAAGTCCTAAGTCAGGACTGTCCCAGAGTGCTGTCAAAATCGGGTTTTGCAAAACCAAGTCTGGCGTTTGCCCAGTAGCAGCTATTGATGGATGAGAAGATGATGTGGGCGCATTGTAATCTAGGGGGTCATCTGCGGGCATAATTTGTAGCTTAGACTGCACGCCGTCTTAACACCTAGCAGTGGCTTGCTTTCCCTGTGTGTCATGGCAATTTTATGAAGTGAGGGGAGCATCTTAATGAACCTGAGCTCGGAGTTAATACACGTCAGAGACATGTCTTGCGTAATTATCAGCGAAACGATACTGTGGCATACGTCAACCAACCCATTGTCTGTATAGCCTAAAAGCTCTTTGTTCAAGGGCTGATGGTTTTTGCAATTGCATCGTGATGTGTGTCAGAGACGTATTTCTAGCCATTTGTAAATATCGAACTCAGGTTGATGAGAGCCTGTGTAGTCGTTGTATGTGGTCGTTGTACATAGTCGTTGATGTTGTGATGTGAGCATACCTGACTGTATGACCATCACGTAGAACTGTTATGTAATGATATAAATAGCATGTGGAAGCATGTAATTAGTGTGAATATAATTTCAGGCAGGTTCCGGGTGATGCGCCCGCAAGCGCAAGCCTATAATTACGATGCCGATGGTGACAAGCATGAGCACAATGGCAATGGGGCGTTCAAAAAAACTGCTTAAATCCCAACGGGACTTAATGGCGCTGACCATGAAGTTCTGCTCGAGAATTGGTCCCAACACCATCCCTAACACCACCTGCGCCAGCGGAAAGCCGCCCACCTTGAGCAGCAACGCAACAACGCCCATGCCAGCCATCACCCAGACATCAAATGGATTGTTGTTAATCGCAAACGCGCCGACAACACACAGTACGGTGATGATACTTAACAAAATATTAAACGGAATGCGCACGATTTTTGCGACTGCCCCCGCCGTGATGTAGCCAAGGAACGGCAAAAGTAGCAAGTTACAGACAATAAACGCGCCATAGAGCGTCCATACCAGTGGCAAATCGTTCTGAAAGAGTTGTGGTCCGGGTGTAATGCCTTTCATCAAGAACACACCCAGCACAATGGCTGTAACGGTATCACCGGGTAAACCTAGCGCCAGCGCCGGAATCCACGCGCTAGCCACGGCGGCGTTGTTACTGCTGGTACCTGCCAGCACAATCGTGTCGTGATGCGCTTCGGTGATGGCATCTTCTTCCACAGGTGATGCCACATCAGCAGGTGATGTGGTGGGTTGCTTGTTATGTTGGCGTAGTACCGACATCTTTTCGACGCTGCTTGCCACCCACGCGCCAATGTCAGCACCTGCGCCGGGTAAAAAGCCCACAAATGTGCCCATTAACGACGACCTCAACACTAGGAGAGGGTGTTTGAGCATGAGTTTGCTGGGGTCAATGAAAAAAGCCTGCCTCGAGCTAACGACCTTGCCCACCTCACTCGGTTGAGCTTGCCTGCGCCCGGCAACGAGATGCCCGAGCACCTCTGAAAACCCAAACAGACCAATCATCACCACAATGTAGTTAAGCCCGCCTAGCAAGTTGGGGTTGCCAAAATCAAAGCGTGGATAGCCCAGCGTTGGGTCAATGCCTACGGTGGCAAAGGCCAAACCTAACAGCAGCGACACAAAGCCTTTAAGCGGACTGCGCCCTGCTGCAAAAATACCGGCTGTAAGCCCTAACACCGCAATCCAAAAGTACTCAAACGAGGAAAAGTTTTTGGCAACTCGAGCTAAAAATGTAGCACTAACAATCAGCAGGCCCGTGCCAATAATGCCGCCCACGGCAGAGCCCATCGCGCTAATCCCGAGCGCATAAATAGCCCCTTGGCGCTTGCCGAGGCTGTTGAGTTCTTCTACGTAGGCAGCGCTTGCGGGTGTGCCGGGGATTTTCGCGACAATAGACCCCACGTCGCCAGCGAAGATGGCCGTGCTCGAGATACCAATAATCGCAGGAAGTGCCAGCACCGGATCCAAAAAAAACGCAATGGGAATAAACAGCGCCACAGCTAACGTGGCTGTGAGGCCGGGAATAGCGCCAAATAACGCCCCATAACAACTACCGAGTACAAGCGCAAGCAAGCTTTGCCAAGTTGCTAGATTCATTATTAAACGTCCTTAGAAGTAAGCTGAAATTCAAATCGTAGTAGGTAAACTTAAAATTGTGAGGTGTGTTGAGTATACCTTGCTAGCTTGGTGACGAAAGATTTGGAATGTACTATGCTTGTGCCTTGGAGGTTAATTTGTGACACTTAAACACCACAATCCAAATGCTGTGTACCCGCCTTACACGAACTACAGCCATGCTATTGAAGTTCCGCCTGGCGCACGTTTGTTGGTTATTAGCGGACTCAATGGCTACTTGCAAGACGGCACAACCATGCCTGAGACGTTTGAAGGACAAGGCGAACTTATTTGGCAGTACATCGGTCATATTTTGAAAAGTGCCGATATGGACTACAGCCACATCATTTCGATTAGAACGTACTTGGCAAGTCCTGGGTTTGACGGGCCCAATGTAGCCCTACGTCAAAAGTTTTTAGGTGACCATCAGCCCGCGTCAACCGTTGTGTGTTGCCAACTTTTAGAACCAAGTTGGAAGCTCGAGGTTGAAGCCATGGCTGCCAGATAGACTGATACGCTGATGTTAACGCTCGAGGCACTCAAAACTCGCTACGAGGACCTAGCCGTACAACTGCTGGACGCAGAAACACTCCCGCAATGGTTGCACGTGTGGAGTGAGCTTAGGAAAGAGGTACTCGAGCACCGTGCCAAACTCCAACTGGCACATCATCAAGATGTCCGCGACAGCGCGGCTGAAGCGGCTTATCTAAAGTTTGACCATGATGTTATGCCGCAGGTTAATCAAGCAGAACATCAGTTGCAGGTGAGGTTGCTCGAGCTACCTACGCACATCCTTGACCAACACCCTGACCTCAAGTTGATCATTCGCCGTTTACAAGATCATGCCCGCGTCTATAACCCTAAAAATGATGCGCTCGAGGCTGAGATCAGCGCTATCATCACGCGGTTTAACAAAGCAAGAAGTGCGCTTAATATCACCCTAGACGATCAAACCTTAGGCTTGCACCAAGCGTTTACCAAGCAATTTGTACCTGATAGAAAGGTGCGTGAGGCGGCGTTCATAGCCTCTGAAAATGCCAAGCTGTCAATGGCTGAGGACGCTGATGAGATGATGCTCGAGCTGCTCAACTTGCGTCACAGCATCGCTCAAAACGCTGGTTTTACCGATTTTTGCGCCTACACATGGTGCGCCACGCACCGCTATGACTACACGCCAGAGGACAGCAAACGCTTGCATGACGCCACCGCCAGTGAGGTTGTGCCTGTGCTAGCGGAGGTATACGAACACAAGTGCGTTCAGTTAAATATTCCAAAAATGCGTCCGTGGGATGTCTATGTAGATGCTCAAAATCGCCCGTCGTTACAACCATTTAAGACCACTGAAGATTTAGAAGCTGGACTAATGCGCCTCATCGCAGCGATTGACGCAGATTTAGGTCATCAATTTGCCGAGATGCGCGAAGGTTGGCTCGATTTAGAAACACGCGAAGGCAAGTTATCGATGGTGGGGTATTGTATGCCCTTGCCCAAGTCGGCACGTGCGTTTATCTACCACAGCATGTTTGGCACACACGCAGATGTGTGGATTATGCTGCACGAAGCTGGGCACGCCTTTCACAACATAGCGGCTGCAAATGCTCAAAAGCTTATTTGGCATCATCAACCAACTATGGAAGTGTGTGAGCTTGCGTCCCAGACAATGGAACTGTTGGGGCTTGTGTATTTGGCAAGTGATGATATTGGTATTTACACGCCTGAGCAAGCTGCGCAAGCCAACGAAGAACAACTGATGCGCTGTTTACGGTTAATCGCCACAGCGCAGGCAGATGCGTTTCATCACTGGGTATACAGTAGGGTAGTGGAGGGGGTTAGCGCGGCTGAGTTGGACGAGGAGTGGCTCGAGCTAGAACGTCGCTACAACCCTTGGCTAGACTGGTCGGGGCTAACGCATATCGCTTGTAAGGGCTGGCAGTCGTCACATGTGTTAATGCACCCGTTTTATGCGCTCGAGTACAAAATTGCTATGTTTGGGGCGCTCGAGATTTGGCAGCACTCCCTCGTGAATCAAGTTGGGGCAGTTAGTAAGTACCGTCACATGCTGTCACTGGGCGCAAGCCGCAGTCTGCCAGAGTTATTTGAAGCGGCTGGTGCTACTTGGCCGTTCCATGCAGAGGCAGACCACATTCGTAAGCTTGCTAAGTTTCTACGTGCCCAGCTCATCACATAAGCGTCATTGACGGACTAGAAATTTCCCAGACAGACAATCCCTGATTTTAGTGACGTTTGTTGTTAATAATGATTGACGCTGGATGCTCAGAATAAACGCTGGAGATTAGCTCCTAAACCCACTGCATCTCATCAATCTCTTTACTGGTGCGTTCTTGCAATAGTTTTTCAATGTCTTGAGCAGGTGGAATCCCCGTCCGGCTGCCAAGTTGTTTACAGGAAAGCGCCGCCGTCACCGAGGCAAACAATCCACAAGCTTCGTCGTCCCAGCCCATCGCCACCGCGTAGGCATACGCGCCATGAAAAACATCCCCTGCGCCGTTGGTGTCCACAACCTCAACTGGCAAAGCTGGAATGTGCCGCACTTTGTCGCCGAGTTTGTATAAAAAGCCTTGCTCGCCTAGCGTGATGCCGACAAGTTGCCCATCAAATTGTCTAAGTGCGTCTAATGCAGCTTCGGGGTCGTTGTGTCCAAGCACGTCAGCAGCGCATTCTTCAGAGGCAATTAAATGGGTCACGTAGCGAGCTAAGTGCCAGTTTTTGGTGTTGCCAAAATCACCGACAATAGGGATGTTTTGGGCACTGGCGGCTTGTAAAACGTGTTCGTTTATGACCGGAAAGCGGGCGTCGGTCAGCACACAGTCAAAGCGGCTGAGGTCGCCTACATCCAAGCCTGCTGTGTCATCAGTTAAGTTTTCACCACGGTACGGAAAAATGTAGCGCTCACCGTCAGGCGTAACCAAAATGCAACTCACAAAGGTGATAGAATCTTCTGGAATTTTGATGTGGTCACAGGTGACGCCGAGGGACTCGAGTTCCTGCTTCGCATAGTGTCCATTGGCATCTTCCCCGTGAACAGTCCACAGTTCAACCCCCATGCCAAGTTGAGCAATGGTCGCCGCGCCAGTTGCGGCTGCACCACCACCCTGCATCCGGTACGCCGATGCATGCGTGCGCGATTGTACGGGCGGAAACTGGTCAACCCGCCAAAGTTGGTCAATGCAGGAAAGTCCCACGCTTAACACGCGCTTGCCCTGCAAATTGGTTTTGTTAGAAGGTGTTGATAAGCTCATAGGTGAACATCTTTCTGAGGTTGATAGAGGGCATCTTGATAGGTGTGGGCGGTGAGTATATCTGCACCGAGCCAACCACAATATTCTTGCAAGCTAGCCGTCAGCGAACCTTTGCCAAACGCTAAATGATGCGGCAACCGCCTGTCGAGGATGTTGCTGATGGCGGTTTGCGCGTTGACAGCTTGCCCGTTCCAACTGAGGTCGTAGAACCAGCCGCGCACGCCGTCGTAACTGGGTTTAGTGGGGTTGTCAAAACGTCCCTCGAGGATGACCGCAGCTTGACCACCATCCAGTAGCCTAAAACCAGTAGCCTCACCGGACTGCAAGACCATGTCGCGCACTACGCCAGTGTCGTCGCGATTAAAGTGCGTTGTGAGGCGGCTGCCGGGGTGTGCCGCCCAGTCTTTTGCTGCATTGCCACAGTGCCAAAAGAGAAGCCCGTCATCACTTGGGTCGTGGTCGGATAAATCCATGAGGATACTAGGTGCGTTGCTAATTGCTTGTAAGACCAGCATGGACAGTGCGCCCATCACGTCACCTTCGCAGGCAGTGGGCAAGTTAGCATCACCTAAACGGGCGACGCTCGAGCAGGTCATCGCCCCACAGGCCTCCGGAAACTCTGGCCAGCAGCGCAAGGCAAGGGCGTTGTAACTGCCCTCATCAGCAAGTTTTTGAAGTACAAGTTCAATTTTGCTAGCTTGGACAAGGTGGGCAAAGGGTGCCTCGAGCACTTCTTCATTTGCCCAGGCTCGAGCCTTCCCTTCGGCGACATCCTCAGAAACACCTGCCACGCGCTCAAACACATCACTAAGCGGCAAACTGTCAACCTGAACATTACCCAAACTAGGATGTTCCTCAATCCCCCAAAAATTTGGTGCAGTGCCACCAATTTGCAAAATACATGCGTTTTGGGTTGCCTTTAGACCGCGCAAGGCTGCTAGGGTCGTCATTAACCGCGTTTTGAACGTATTGCTGTCAACCTCCCCGTAAAACCATTTCACAGGTTCATGCTTGTTCACGTTTGGATGATCCAAAAAACTTAACGTCATGTTGAGGCCGCACAGCGCATTGAGAGGTAAAGGTCCCTGACTGCCACGTCTGCCTGCTCGTTCCGGCAGCGCCCAAACACCAACTCGTGGATGAGCTGTGAGTAGCGGTGCAAGTAAATCTCCGGTGGCAAAGGTTGTGTGTTGAATGAGGAGTAGATCAATCTTTTGCCCTTTGATTTGTTCTGCTGCTTGGGTGGCACGGTCTGCATCACTTACTGAGTCAATGAGGATGAGTTCAAACTCTAGGTCTGCTGCCAGAGTTTCCAAACCTTGCACACTTATTGTAATCGCATGTTGAGTGTCACCTTTGAACAAAGGCCGTACAACACTGACAAAACCAAGCCGTAAATGGTCTGGCATGGGATTCCTTCCGTTTCAGACAATGCCCATCAGATTACTTGGATGAACATGGTTGAGGTGATAGCGATGATTAAAGTGTATCACGACCTCAAATTGAGACTAATTGCAAGTTGATGTCATCACAACCATTAAGTGTTTCCATAGTGACTTTGCGACATGGAACGTGAATGAATCACGTTCCTTAACCGCTACCGCTATCTGTATCTTGCAGATACAGATAGGAGATACTTAACCACTCGATTAGCCTAAAAAAGTCCATCACCCAAAATCGCGTAGGTCTTCCATGACTTGCCAGCCAACCCAACTGGGGGTTTGCTCGAGCTTAGTCGTGAGCGTCTCCGCCAGCCAAGGCACTACTGCCGCCGGATGGTCGCGCTCGCCGTCTATATTTAAATCAATCATCATCAGTGCGGTGAATTGGAAGATGTGCTGGGTAGCAGCTAGCGTGCCATCGTCAAAAAAGGTGAACGGCGGGGAGATTTCGTCCCAGAGGAGGTGAATGGACGGCTCGAGCCGCTTTGGCAAGTGGTCGTCCAAGTTAAAGTCTTCCGCTTTGGGATACCAAATATACCCCTGTAACAAGCGCACGGCTTTTGTGCTGGTGTCGTCACCATTATCATCAGTATCAGGGTAAAGGGGTAACTCGTGACTCATGTGGGAACAGGATCATCTACCACAGGTTCTGGTGTGGGGTCTGGATGTTTGGTATCTGGCTGATGGCTTGCATCTTCAGTGTTGGCAAGCCACTGCACAAACGTAATGGCGATGCCCGTAAGCACTGTCAGTAACAAGCTCACCGCCATGATGGCTGAGCCGGTGTACTGATCTTGCAAGCGCGTTAAGCCAAACACTTGAGGTTGGTAAAACGGGTAGAGCGGGCGCGGATAAAACGCCACCACGCCAGCCAGCGGAAAGTGTGCTATCAACATGGCTAACAAATAGCCCAACCGTTTGCCAACAGCTAGCTTAGGAAATACCTCTGGTAAAGGGCTCATCACTGGAAAAAGCGCCAAGCAGGTAGTGGCAAATACAGATATGTAGAGTGCGCCGTGCCACAACTCGGAATACAAAAACACGCGAAAAATAGGCGGGATGTGCCACAAGGTAAAGGTGAGGTTATAAATTACAAACGCAATAAGTGGGCGCGTCAGCACACGCATGATGGGCTGAACATATTTGTATGTGAGGATAGGTTGCAATAACCAGGCTGGCAAACTTGCCATAAAAAGCGGCGCAGCCAGACAAATCAGCACCATGAACTGAGCCATGTGGGCACTCACCAGATACACCTCGGCAACAAGGTGTAAAGGTGTAATGATAACCAGTAAAAAGATCGCCATTGACACGGCAAAACTGACAGCTTTAAGTGTGGGAAAAGGTTTCTGAAAATAGGCAATTCGCAAGGGGCCAACGCCAAGGGCATACACAATACAAAGGTTGATGATGCCCGCAACGGGGATGGGTTCAAATTGCCATGCTGATTGCCACATCAGAGTGTTACTTTACCGCAGCTCGTTAACTGCCAAGGTAGGGAGGTATTGTAAAGAGGGCTTAGTCAGGAAATGATGCACGCCCTATTAGGTTTTACACTTTTGGGTCAGATAGGCTTGGTGATGATGTTTTCTGTATGTATAAGTAAGTGTATCTGTGCTACAATCTAGCAATGAAGATTGCTGGCTACAACGTCAAAGTCTCTGGTAACTTGGCGGATGAGGACACCGTTCTCATTGAGGACACGGTGCTGTTTTTAAATGGCAAGGTGTCGCAGACCAAACTGCGTGAGATTATTCAGGTTCAAGGTGGGTATGACCTGCTGCTAGACTTTAAGCGGGACACAAAAACAGCCCATCTGCGCCGCGATGCTACGGGCGAGTGGGTCATTGAACTGCCTCGAGCCGTGGATGCAGTTGTCAGCAAAATGATGGTCTAGATAATGACGGTCTAGCAGCATCTTGACAGACTTAGTCGATGCATATGTATTCTCAATACTTCGGACAGGTATTGCATCTCAAATATCGATTTGTGTCACCGACGTGATTTAGTAAGGCACGTCTAAAATCTCGCTTATGTCTGTGACGAGGTTCATAAAAAGTGTCCGAACTGTTGTATTCTCTTAATGCTGAGATTCTCCAACTACTTGCTAAGTGTTTACGTGTACTGTAAGCTAGCTGCCTAGTAAGCTAGGTGGTTTTGTATTGTTGTCCATATGTATTGTTATCCATTGGTGTTGTTGTCCAAAGTATTAACGGCAACGCACACAGCATCTAAATACCTCAACGACAATTAATATGACAATTGATAGCACCTCGTCATGCTTTGATGGTTGTGCTTTGATGAGTGGACTCAGTATTGAACATGTTCAATGTGTTAAAACGAGTACCCATACAAACATCGTAAAGTAGAGGTAAGACATATAGCTGTTGATTAGCTAAGCCTCGAACATATAAGCCTCGAGCCTAGAAGCATATGTGTACTCATTCACACGGTGTAGTAGCTTATTCATCAGGAAATTTGTAAGTCGTAAGTCGGAGGATGTCATGATTAGCCCTGTAAAAATGCGCACAGTACAATCTGTGAGGCATATGTTTTTAAATCTATCTCGAGCAAGATGGCTCGCGTTAGCAAGTTTGATCTTGTTAAGCGCCATGGTGGCAACTGCCCAAACAGCCGAACCCAGCCTAGAAGACTTGCTGCGCGAAGGCGATATTTATTACACCCGTGGTGATTGCCAACTGTCACAATTTATTTTTCAAGAAGCCTTAGAACGCGATCCAAATAATGTCACTGCCCTTTTGGGTCAAGGGCGCGGACTGGTGTGTCAGGGTGCATTTGCACTTGGTATCGAAGCTTATCAACAAGCTTTGGCTGTTGACCCTAACAACCTAACGGCATACATACGCTTAAGTTCAGCCTATTTAGGGCAGTACACCAGCAATCCACTTCAGTTTGAAGGCAGCCTAGACCAAGCGTTAGCGTCACTCAACAGCGCTGAAAGCATCAATCCAAATGATCCAAGATTGCTTAACACCAAGGGTATTGTGCTCTACCAAATTGGGGATTATGAGCAAGCTAAAGACGCGCTCGAGCAGGCTGCTGCTAGCGCCGAAAACGCCCCCGAATTATCCGATTTAGACCTATCGCGTATTCAAGTGAACTTAGGTCGCAGCTACCGTGCGCTAGATCAATTGCAGCTCGGACTTACCGCGTTTCGGCGGGCTGTTACCCTAGACCCCACCAACTTTGAAGCCCGCAACTACTTAGGTGAGGCCCTCTTTCGCCAAGGAAACTGTGAGCAAGGTATTTTTGAGTTGAGTCAAGCAGCAAACCTCGCCCCGGATGACCTTTCAACGGTTGCTAACTTGGGCATTGCGCTATTTGAGTGTGGTCAACAAGAGGATGCACTTGTACGTATTGAACAAGCCCTAGAGATTGATGGTGTTTCCATCCCGGCACTCTACACCTACTTGTCGCGTATTTTCTTGGCGCAGGGTCGGCTTGAAGAAGCTATTCTTGAAGCCCAAAAAGGCGCACTTTTACCACCAACAGATGCAGATTCCCTCTACTGGTTAGGGCAAGCGTATCAAGCAGCAGGCAATGTTGCCTCGGCACAGGAAAGCTATCAACGCGGGCTTGATTTAGAGCCGAATAATGCGCAGTTGCTCGAGGCTATTCAAGGGTTATAGGTTTAGAGGGTATAACTACACCATCTAAATTTAAGATGATGTTAAAGATACTGCACGTTCAGAGCAGTATCTTTTTTGCTCTTAGACTGTTTTGTTGATACATGATGTTGCTCGAGTTGATCTCCTAGAATATTGATTGTAAGGAAGCTTTCATCTGATAGCTTTTGTCAAAACGTGCTAATTTTGTGAAGGACAATATCACTAGACAAGATCGCGATGGTATCAGCTCATTTTGCATCAAAGCAGCTTGACAATTCCCCCAAAACTCTTTACGGTTAAAAAGCTGTGGTGTAGCAGCAGAATGTCTACACGACAGGTCTAGCCGTACTTGATGTTGATGTTTAGCTCTTTGTAGAGAACCTGTAGAGCAACCTCATTCAGGACAATTCAACAGGCATTACCTGATTAGGCTTGTATAGATAATCGGGCACAGGTGTGGCCAAGAAACGTTGTTAGCTTGCTGCTAGCAGCGCACTCCCAACTCAACGTTCTGCTTTGGAGTAGTTTATGTCGTATTTAGGAATGAAACAATTGCTCGAGGCTGGCGTTCACTTCGGTCACGAAGTCAAACGCTGGAACCCCAAGATGAAGCGCTACATTTTTGCTGAGCGCAACGGCATCTTTATTATTGATTTACAAAAAACCTTGGTGGAATCTGAAAAAGCTTTTGGCTTTTTGCAAGACGTGGCAGCACGTGGCGGCACTATTTTGTTTGTAGGCACTAAAAAGCAAGCCCAAGAAATTTTGGCCGCCGAAGCCAAACGCTGCGGCATGCCCTACATTAACGAGCGTTGGTTAGGTGGTACGCTTACTAACTTTAAAACTATTCGCTCACGGGTAGAGCGCCTTAAAGAACTTGAAAAAATGGTCGAAAACGAAACCATTTTGCGCTACGGCAAAAAAGAGCAAATTGACCTTGGCAAAGAACTTCAGCGCTTACAGCGTTACCTAGGTGGCATTAAAAGCATGACCCGCTTACCCGACGCGCTGTTTATCATTGACCCTGCTAAAGAAGCTATTGCGGTACGCGAAGCCAACAAGCTCGAGGTTCCCACAGTTGCCCTTGCCGATACTGACTCTGACCCAGACGTACTAGATTATATTGTGCCCGGTAACGACGACGCCATTCGCTCCATTCAACTGGTTACAGCCCGCTTAGCTGATGCCATTATTGAAGTGCGCGGTGGCGAAGAAGTGGCAGCACCTCAAGCTGCAGCTAGCCCAACAGCACCTACAGAAACTCTGCCTACGCCCGTGTCGTCACCAGAACGCACCATTGCTATGGCGGCTGAGCGCGGTGGTGCAGGGGGCATTACGCCCGCAGCCGGTACAGAAGCGACTGCGGCTAGTCCCCAAGCTGGCAGTGAACCTGTTGCTAGTACGGATAGTTAAGTATTTCCATAGTGACGTTGCAGAATGGAACGTGAATGAATCACAAAAAGCCTTTAGCTAGAGGTATCATCTTTGACAGATGATACTTGCCGCTCAGGGCTGTTCTCCTTAACTGCACCCGCTATCAGTATCCTGCAGATACAGATAGGAAATACCTAGTATCTCATTCAACCCTGAGCCTTCAACACTTACCACTCACCTAATTACTGAGGAGACACCCATGGCTGTAAGTATGGAAAGCATCAAACAGTTGCGTGCCATGACTGGCGCGGGCATGATGGATGTAAAAAAGACACTCGAGGAAACCGATGGCGACCTTGACAAAGCCGCTGCTCTGTTGCGCGAACGCGGCATCGCCAAAGCTGCCAAAAAAGCGGACCGCGCTGCTACCGAAGGTTACGTAGGTAACTACACCCACCACAACGGCAAAATTGCCACGATGGTGGAACTTAACTGCGAAACGGATTTTGTGGCGCGCAACGAAAACTTTCAAGCGCTAGCCAAAGACCTCGCCATTCACGTAGCGATGGCCAACCCTAGCTACCGCAGCCGCGAGGACGTACCTGAAGATGTCGTTGCCAGCGAGCGTGATGCGTTATCCAAAGAAGCTGCCAACGAAGGCAAACCGCCTCAAGTGGTTGAAAAAATTGTGGAAGGACGCCTCAACAAATTTTATCAAGAGATGTGCTTACTTGATCAAAACTACGTTAAAGACGATAGCAAGACAGTTGAACAACTGCTTAAAGAGGGTGTTGCCACCATGGGTGAAAACATCCAGGTAGGTAACTTTTACCGCATCTCTATTGGTGAATAATGCGACGCCTCTTGCTCAAGTTATCGGGCGAGTTTTTAGCAGGTAGTAAAGGCTTCGGCGTTTCTGTCGAAGCCACCCAAACCCTTTCAGAAGAAATCGCCGCCACCAAAAGCCGCAATGTGCAACTTGCCATTGTGGTGGGTGGCGGTAACTTTTGGCGTGGCGCGCAGCACGGTAGCGGTATGGACCCGGCAACGGCTGACTATGTTGGCATGCTCGCCACCATTATGAACGCAGTTGCCCTGCAAGATGCACTCGAGCAGCAAGATGTCGACACCCGCGTGATGACAGCCATTACCGTACAAGAAATTGCTGAACCCTACATCCGTAGGCGTGCGCTGCGCCACTTGGAGAAACAACGGGTAGTTATTTTTGGCGGTGGTACAGGTAATCCCTTTTTTACCACCGACACTGCGGCCACCCTGCGCGCGCTAGAAATTGATGCTGACATGGTGCTCATGGCCAAAAACAAAGTGGATGGCGTTTACAGCGACGACCCACGTAGCAATCCAGACGCAGTGAAATACGATGAGCTAAGCTACCTTGATGTGCTCAACCAAAACCTCAAAGTGATGGATGCAACTGCCGTGAGTTTGTGCATGAGCAAAAACATGCCGATTACCGTGTTTGATATTTTTACGCCGGGCAACCTTGAGAAAGTCCTTGGGGGCGAGCGGGTAGGGACGCTAATTCAGCAAGTAGAAACGCAAGCTTCACCTTAGCTAGTTTTAAAGGGCGCTCGAGTATACCTGCCAGTTAAGTGCTGTTCGCCCTGTTTGGCTGCGCAAACCATCAAGCTGTTCACGCAACGCCTGTCCTAGAAAAACGCTATCACGTGCCAAGGCGCGTATGTACACACCTCCGATGTGATCTTGTCCTCGAGCAAGCATCAAATCGGGGGTGTTGGTGTTGATGGCTTCGGGTGATGCCTTCCTAGACCAATAATCTGGACTCCAGTAGCCAGAGCTGAGGTAGCTATAGCCCTCGAGCAAGCCCCAGCTAGACGGCTGCTGACGGTGAGGCTCTAACCACAGACTATCTTGATAAGTTAATCTTGAACCTTGATAAACACGAGTGTGACTTGTGAGGCTGGTAAATTCAAACAGTTCACCCCTTGCTACTCGTCCCATCGCCCAACTTTCTAAAATCCCTAATGCTCCGTCTGATGACACCTGTGCAGTGATTGTTTGGCTTAGCGTGGCTGCTGGATAGGGGAGGGTTGTGCCGGGGTAGTACTCGAGGCTGGCTCCTTCAGCAACTGTAAGCGTCACGTGTTGCTCGGCAGACTGTCCGGCGGGCATGGTTAAAACTTTGCTGGCTGCTTGGTTGACAATCACCGCAGATGCGCCCGGTTGAACCTCAATGTCAATCTGATAGCAATCTCCTGCCAACATGCCTGGCCCCACGCTCAAAAGTTGCAACAGCAAACTTCCATCTGCAAGCTGAAACGGGCGCATCACTTTAAGCGGCGCATGGCTGTACTGCTGACTTACAACAGAGACGCCATCCCGCAAAGAAATGGTGAGTTTGACCTCCCCCTGTGTTGAGGGTGACTTGGATGATGGTATTGGGGTTATCACGGTCATCGTCTAGGTTGATGGAACATCCTGATCATACTTGTGAAGGGCGTCGCTAAGCGTTGAGAAAACGCCGTACTTAGCTTGGATGGCTACGCGTTCACCTCAAATAAAACATCGTGTTGAATCCAGCGGATGACCGTGTCTAAACCCTCTTGGGTTTTGAGGTTGGTAAACACCAAGGGTTTACCCGAACGAATTGCCGTGGCATCGCGGTGCATCACGCTGAGGTCAGCACCAACAGCGGGCGCAAGATCCGTTTTGTTGATGATGAGTAAGTCGCTGCGGGTTACGCCGGGGCCGCCTTTACGAGGGACTTTGTCGCCGCCAGATACATCGACTACGTAGATGCTCACATCTACTAGTTCAGGGCTAAATGAGGCTGCCAAGTTGTCGCCGCCGGATTCCACAAAGAGAATATCCAGCTTAGGCAAAGCAAGTAGCATGGCATCGACTGCTTCTTGGTTAATAGACGTGTCTTCACGGATGGCGGTGTGGGGGCAACCGCCAGTTTGCACGCCGCGAATACGGTCTGCTGTCAGCGCGCCTGCTTTAGTCAAAAACTCAGCGTCTTCGTAGGTGTAGATGTCGTTGGTGATGACGGCTAGCTCGTAGTCACTGCGCATGGCGTTACAGAGGCAGTTAAGCAGCGCCGTTTTGCCTGATCCAACCGGTCCGCCGATGCCAATTTTTACTGGACGTGTTGAGGGTTGTGTCATAGACGTAAAAACATCCTCCTAAGATTGGAACAAACGGGTGTGTAAAAACGCTTGTTGATGGGCACGCATATCAGCGGCTGGCGTGGCTGACCAAAGGTGTTCTTGAGGATTCTCGAGCACCCTCATTACAGCTCGTTCAACCTGTGGGTGAAGACTCACCAAAACCTCGTGGGCTTGTTCTGGACTCAGTGCCATTGCCCTGGTTGCGGAGGTTAGGGTGGTCATCACCGTGCTACTAGCAAACGCTAAAATAAGTGCGCGCTCGTCTAAGTTAAGGTTTGCCCCGAGCCAGCCAATCACAACAGCTTGATGAGCGTCGTCAGGAACGTCTATAGGTAAACTAGGTACGTCGTAAAGGCGCTTAGCCAGTTTGTACGTCCGCTGCCCAAGTTTGAGGCTGGTCTGAAACAAACCAGGAATGACTTTGCTGGCTGCGACAGTATCATTAAGCTCAGTTAAGTCAGCATCTTTTTGACTAAGCCGCCAAGCTTGACTGGCGGCAGCGAGGTCAAGGCGTCCCCAGCCGTAGGTGAGTTGGGACTCAAGCAATTCCTTCAACGCCTGCTTGTCAAAATTGGTGAGTTGTCCGTATGTTTCTAAGCCGCTCGAGTGCGCAAAGGCACCGACTGGAAGCTGAGAGTCGAACAAGTGAAGTAATCTAAGTAAACTACCAGCATCAGCTACAGTATTAGCTGAGTTGAACTGAGTGTGCTCGGTATTCTCATCATCTGAGTAATTGGATTTAAGGTGATGATGTGTGTTCACGTCCATATCAATGGCTATGCTCACCCACGGGTTTACCGCGAAACGGCTGCTGGCTGCGGATGACCTCGAGCTTTGCCTGCTGTAATCTCATTTCTAAAGGTGCATCCCAAAGTGCAGCAATACTGCCGTCATCAGCAATATCAATATCGCGGTGGAGGTTACCAATCATATGTCCTACAAACGCAGCCTCGTTCAGAGAGCGTGGGTGAACGACAAGCACATCTTCGGGTGCGGCTGTGACGACATAGACGGTATCACCAGCCTGATGTAAAACTTGCCCGACGTGGAGAGTGGTGCCGGTGGGTAGCTCGAGCGCCAACTCCGTGCCATCCTCTGCCACAATGCGGCGGCGCACCCGCTGCCGGTCATGGGAAGTCATCGGGAGTTCAACAACATTGTGCTGA
>JBCCOX010000030.1:0-16406 GCA_039025155.1 Deinococcota bacterium
CAACAGCCAGCCAAGCGTTTGAGCTATGAGGGCAACACACATGAGCCAGAAGTGTGCTGGCCACTGAAACGCTAAACTAAATTGATCGTCAGTAAGCACAGCTAACACTGTAATCATGACAAATGATCCAAAGCTAGCATCCAATACAGGCCCCACTGGCGAGCTAGCTCGTTTACTAAGCGACCGAAAAAAGATGAGGTAGAGCGCATATACAACAGCATTAATTAAACTAAAAATTGTGCCAGTAATAGGCTGCTGCCCGTAACTTTCAGGGCGTCCTAGACCAGAACTTAAGGCAACGCCCACAAATACAATAGGAATGGTCAAAAACGCCAGATTGCTAGGACGTTCGCGGTAAATAACCCACGCGAGTAAGCCCACAAAAACCACTTGAGTATTACCCAACACAGTCGAAAGCCCCGCGCCAATCATGTCAATTGCATGATTCCAAAGGGTGAAACTGATGCCGATAAGCAAGCCCACAGCAACCGTTAGCAGTCGTGTGCGCGGGCTGCGTGTTCCTCGTTGCCCGGTAACAAACCACAACACAACCAACACAGGTAGCGCGTAGGCCGTGCGAAAAAATGCCGCTGTACTAGGCGACACATCTGCAAGGCGAATAAAAATAGCTGAAAACGATATACACAACGCACCCAACACAGCCAAAAGACGGTTCATAGTTCTATGCTAAACCCATTTCTGGTTAACTCGAGCCACCTAGCATCTTAAACAACTTGAAAGCTATACTCCCCTGAACTCAGCTCAAACGACACAGTTCCAGCCTCTTGCTGAAGGTTCATCACGAGTTTACTAGTAGATTCATCAGCTTGGAGCCTCGAGCCAGGTATGCGTACGCTAGCTGTCGTGTTGGCAGGAATGGTGAGCTTAACAGCTAAACCCTCACCAGTTTTTTCCCAATGACTGCTTAACATACCGTAAGGCGTTTCTAAACTAGCTTTAGCGTAGCTGAGTCCACCACCGGGCTGCGGTTGAATGACACTGTGCTTGTAACCGGGTTGGGCTGGGTCAAGCTCGAGCCCCGCCACCACTTGGTACAACCACGCGCCAATGGCCCCGTAGGCGTAGTGATTAAACGAGTTCATCTGCTCACTTTGAAAGCCGCGTTCTTCCGTCCAACCGTCCCAGCGCTCCCAAATTGTCGTGGCACCTTGGGTGACGGCGTACAACCACGAGGGCCAAGTTTGTTGCTTGAGGAGGTCGTAAGCTGCCTCGAGCTGCCCTGCCTCACTCAACACATGTGGCAAATACGGCGACCCCACAAAGCCCGTTGATAAATGGTTGTCCCGACGGGCAATGTCATCAACTAGTTCTTGCGCAGCGTGTGCTTTCATATCCTCTGGTAATAGGTCAAAGTGCAAGCCCAGCACGTAGGCTGTTTGGGTTGGCGTGAATAAGTCTGTATTGTAAACCTGCGAGCTTATCTCGCCGTAATCGCGTTGCTCGAGGTTGCCTCGAGAAATAGTATCTGCTGCAACAGCATTTTGTTGGGCTTTAATTGCACTAATGTCATCTGCCGTTAACGTTCCGTTGACTAAAAAGCGCTGTTGAAAAACACGTTTTACCGCTTCAAAAAGCTCGTTGTAACGCGCTGCATCGTCTGATTTACCGAGAATCTCAGCAATCTTAGCCATCAAGCTTGCGTCATAGGCGAGGAACGCCGTGCCGATGAGGTCGCGGGGCGTGTCGGCATTGATCGACAGCCAATCACCAAATCCCATCCAACCATCATAATCTGGCGCGCAGCGGACGTAGCCGGGGCTTTCTTGGATAATAAAGTCCATAAACCGCTGCATCACATCGTAGTTGTCTTTGAGGATGCCCATATCGCCATAACAAAGGTACACGGTCCACGGGCAAATCACGGCGGCATCTGCCCACGCTGGGCCGCCATCGGGCAAGCGGATGCCTTCATTGGGCACAACTGCGGGAATAGACCCGGCTTCGGACTGTGCGTCGCGGACATCTTTGGCCCACTTGGTCAAGAATGGCGCAATATTCATGTTAAACGCGGCTGTGCGGGCAAATACTTGAATATCCCCTGTCCACCCAAGGCGTTCATCCCGTTGTGGACAATCCGTAGGAACATCTAAAAAGTTGCCCCGCTGCCCCCAGAGAATGTTGTGTTGAAGTTGATTAAGAAGCTGGTCAGAACACTCAAAGTGACCTGTTACGGGCATGGCTGAGTAAAGAACGACGCCGGTGACGGTGTCCGCAGTTACCTCACCCGGATAATCTCGCAGTTCCACATAGCGAAACCCGTGGAAGGTGAACGTGCTTTCCCAGACTTCGGTACCTTCACCTTTGAAGGTATACACATCCGTTGCCGTTGCCCCGCGCAGGTTGTCGGTGTAGAGGTTGCCGTCATCGTCCAAAACCTCGGCAAAGCGTAAGATGACGGTTGTCCCGCGTGGGGCCGCCCCTTGCAAGCGCACCCGACCCACCATGTTTTGACCTAGGTCGACGATGTCGCGCTTGTTAAACAAATCTTGCCGCGTTTGAATGGGTGCTGTGGGTTTAAGCTCCGCCATACGCTGAATCATGGGCGCATTGCTAGCGACAAGTTCAAGTTGAGGCTGTTGATGTGTCTCAACTGGGAGCCAACCCGTGGCGTCGTAATCAGGGGTGTGCCAACCAAGTAGCTCGAGCCGCGCATCGTAATGCTCACCCATGAGTAAGTCACTTTCTAAGATGGGCCCAAATTGATGCCGCCAAGTTTCGTCCGTGACAATGACCTCACGCTCGCCGTCCACGTAAGTTAGCTCGAGCTGCCCCAAAAACTGCGCTTTATCCACATAAACTTGCCGGTTGCCGATGCCCACAAACCCAGCCGCCCAACCGTCGCCTAACATAGCACCCAGACAGTTTTGACCTTGGGTGAGGTGAGATGTCACGTCGTAAACTTGGTAGCGAACCTGTTTGTTGTAGTCCGTCCAGCCAGGCGCAAAAACGTCTTCACCAACGACTTGACCGTTGATAGCACACTCGTAAAGCCCCAGCGCGCTAGCATATAATCTCGCTTTAGCCAGAGGCTTACTAACCTCAAATGTCGTTCTTAGATGAGGCACAGGAACGCTCGAGCGCGCTCCCCCAGACAACTGAGCAGAAATCCAATTTGCTTGCCAATCAGTTGGCTCGAGCAAGCCCATTTCAAACCACGCCACGTCACTTTGGGCAGCTTCACCTTGCTCATCCCAGACGGTCACCTGCCAGTAGACACGCTGTCTGGAGGTGAGGTGTTGACCTGCATAAGGCACGTGGACGGACCGGTCTGTCTCGAGCTTGCCACTGTCCCAGAGGTCAGCTTGATCATCACTTAATAAGCTGGCATCACTGGCAGCTTGAACCTGATAGGCAGTTTGTTTGACACCATGCCTGCTAGCCTCGAGCTGCCAACTCAATCGCGGCGCTTGAATGTCGATGCCTAGTGGATTGTGCCTGTACTCGCAGGTGGGGTTGATGATCTTTGTCATCTTTGTCATCGCATTAACGCGCACCACATGCTTGCAAACAAGCTTGCATGTGACCCTTTGCTTCGGCGGCAATGATGCTGCAACGAGTCACGTCGTAGTCTTTGGCACCAATGACCTCGAGGTTGAGGGGACCTGTGTAACCCGCTTCATGTAATGTGCGAATGTAACCCACTAGGTCAATATCACCCCGACCATTCGCCTGATTTTCTGGTGTACCAGGTCCCTGCTGACGCCCCAGACAGTCGCGGATGTGGACGTGTTTGACTCGAGACACTACTGCTGCAATAGCCTCCACTGGATTTTCATTGGCTCGGTAAATATGAGACGGGTCCATGTCAATTCCAAACGCGGGTGAGCTAATCGCCTCCATAATTTTGAGGGTTGTCGGCGTGTTGTAGACACTTTGACCCACATGAGCTTTGACGCACAGGGTAACGCCGTAGTGTTCCGCACGCTGCGCCAGCGCACCAAGTGAGTCAATGGACGTTTGCAAGGTTGCCGGGTCATCCGTTTTGCCACCCGGTCCGCAGTTGATGATAGGAATGCCAATCTCCACCGCAGCTTGCATAGCTTGTTCCATAATTTCCGGGTCTTGTTTAGGTTGCTCCATGGCGAGAAGCTCGAGCCCATATTCCTGCGCTAGCCGCTTCACCTCTGGGGCAATATCCCGCCAACGGCTTAAAACAAGATGCTCACTCATGCCGTCAATGGCAGAAACTTCCACACCGTCGTAGCCAGCAGCAGCTAAATATTTAAACGCAGTTTCCATATCGTGACCGCCAAACAGCACGGTATTTGCACCAAGTTTCATATCATCACCCTTTCTGTGGAGTTACTTGTGCTAGCTGATAGGCTCGAGGTTCACATCGTCTTACCCCAATATCAGCAGAGCTTTGAGACATTATTTGTAGAGTCACCCAAAATGCGTATACGTTAAATTGAGGCTTTTTTGATGGCTTCACATTTTAGTTTTTCTCGGTTGAGACAATCATTGTTATTCTTGATAGACAACGCAACATCATCACATCAATGTTTTTTAGACAACACCCTAGGTAATAAATTCTGATGACAACTCGGTCAACACATCTCGTCATTACTCGTCTTTGATAGCATCAATATTGCTTGAGGTTTTTACTTATACGTAGTCGTAAGCTTTTAACGCTACTTTAAAGAAATCAAAGGTGTGCGTGCCGTGATCTTGCTTCCATCTGCCGATAGATTCTGGCCGAACGATGATGCGGCCTAGCTCAATGTTCAGAAAGTCCTCGAGCCGCGCTAGTGTTTCACCTTGCTTAAGTACAAAGTCTTCAAACCGAACTTCTAACCAGTGCTTGGGTTTGGGTGTAGCTTTGACAAGGTCGTACTGATATTTCCACGAAATAGCTCTGCGCTTGCGTTCATCTTCGGTGACGGGGTAGCGGACGTTAAACCGCCCCAAGTCGTCAGTCACGTGCTGGCTCAAAATGCTGTCTCTGGGGTCGCGAATCCAAAAGATGTATTTTGCGTCCGGAAACAAGCGCACAATCCACGGGTAACACAGGGTAGTTTCAGGAATTTTCCAGCCTTTGTGGGTGGAATTACTTCTGAGGACTGAGCCTAGGTAGCGCTCAATGAGCGACGTAAATTCGGTGGGAATCTCTGCCTCGAGTGCCTTACTAAAATCCCACTCGAGGTTGTCTTTGTAGTCAACGTAGCTTGCAAAAATGCGGCAAGCGTCATACATGAGTTCAGGTGGCACTAAATCACCCGAGGCATTGAGTGTTTTGCCCATGTAGACGCCACTTGCGTACAGCGTGTGGGACATGGCCCTCGTACCAGAATGCCCCCGACCAATGACGGTAATTAACGACATTAAAGGCTAACGACCTGTCCGGTTTCCCACGATTCGATACACGCCTCAATCACCGTTTGACCTTTGAGGGCGTCCTCAGCAGAGGCAGAAATATCTTTGGGATCAGTCGCGTTTAAGTTTTCGTCTATCCATACCTTGATGCGGCTATCAAAGGTCTCGCTAAAGTGCTTCATGCCGCCGAGGTAGTCGTGTTGCTCGAGTTCTTCCTCATAACGCGGGTAAAACGTTAAGTGTTCACACGCATCCTGCAAGACAAAACGCCCTTCTGAGCCGACGACATCAAGTGTCTCGAGGCCGTAAGTGCCAGCCGCCCCAAAGTTGCCCTCGTAGCTACCCCGCAAATGACCAAGTATGCCGTTTTGATAGAGCAGATTCACCTGCACATTCGTCCAAGTATCGCGTCCTTTACCTTTTTTGAAAAACGCATGGACGTTGCTAACTTCTGAATCTGCGAAGTAACGCATAATGTCAAACGAATGTGGGTGCAACGCACGCATGTGAAAGTAGGGCGAGCTTTCGTTAGGGTTGTTAATCCACATGGTCAGGTCAATCATGTTCGGCTCGCCAAGTTTGCCCTGCGTCACCCAATCTTTGGCCAAATACGCCGCTGGCGTAAAACGGTGATTGAGGTTGATGCCGTAGCGGATGTTTTTGTATTTGGCGAGTGCCACCATCTCTCGAGCTTTTGAAAGTTCGTTAGAAATAGGTTTTTCACCCAGCACGGCGATACCTGCGTTTAACAGTTCGATAGTGGGTTCATAGTGATCGCCGCCGTTTTCAACCCCAGCTGTACAAACGCTGGCGACATCAACCTGAACATCACTGGCGAGCATCTCGCTAATACTACCGAAGGCTTGTGCGCCATAATCTTGGGCGGCGTCTTGGGCTTTGTCGGTAATGGCATCACAAACTGCCACAATAGTGCAATCCGGGTGTGCTTGATACACCCTTGCGTGTGTTTTGCCGATATTTCCAATGCCAACAATGGCAACGTTCAGGGCCATACTTTTTGTCTCCTTTAGCTCGTTGAGAATGGTGTAACTTGCTTGTTTGCCCGTCTTGATCGTTAGTTGTCTTGTGGATGTCGTATCACAAAATTAGTTCTATTCAAGCCAGTGACCTTTTACGCGCTCGAGCTATAAATTAGTGGGTTTTGTTGGTCGTTATTGAGTGGATCGCCTTCGCTGAGGCTCGCCAAATAAGCATCTGGTAATACATTTGCTTGACCGTTAAAAGTTGCACCGTCTGGCATATAAGCACACGTCATCGCGCGACGCATACCGGGTGTCATGTTAGCGCCCGCACCGTGAGCCACTAGTCCATTGTGAAACGAGCAAGACCCCGCTTTCATGGGCGCAGCCACAGCCTCGAGCGTTGCCCACTGCGGATACGCGCGAAACAAATCGCCAATATTTTGACCAATATTCACGTTGTCAAAGCTAGCTGTTTTTTGCGTGCCGGGTACAAAATACAAACAGCCGTTCTCGAGAGTTGCGTCGTCCAGTGCCACCCATATACTGATAGCCTGCCTCGAAAAAAATGACCAATAGGGGTTATCTAAGTGCCAGCCCGTTGGGTTACCCCAAGGCTGTTTAATGAGCGCTTGGTCGTGCCAAATACGAATCCCCTCAACACCAGCAAGCTGAGCAGCCAACTTACCCAGCCGCGCGTCTAACATAAGTACGCGCACTGCCTCACTGTCTTGCCAGAGGTTAATGCGCTGCACAAAGACCTGATCGTAATAACTGTCGCCTGCTTGCCACTGCGATTGACCTTCGCCGCCAGCTAGTTTAGTTGTACCGCGCGAGGCTACTGCTGCATCTACAGCGCTACGCCATTGCTCGAGTTCAGCTTGGGTCAAAAAGTCGTCTATAACAACAAAGCCGTTGTCTCTATAGCTATCAATCTGTGACGGGCTTAACGACGTATTCATCAGCGCTCTTTCGCTTGCAAGGTCGCCGCTTCGTTAGGATCACCAATGTGCAAGGTGTCATAAGCTTGTTGTGATGAGGTAAACGCACCAACGCCCTCGTGACCATGCCAATCACCTTGATGATGAATCGGATTGGGTAAGCCCGTTTCTTGTTCACGCTTGGCAATGTGAGCGTCCATACGCGCTTTCAAAAACGCCACGACCTCGGGGTACTCATCAGCAAGGTTGATGTTTTCTTGAGGGTCGCTAGCTAAGTTGTAAAGTTCAACCTCTGGCTTAAAGTGAAAATCTGGCTCGAGTGCCACAATAAGTTTCCATTGCGGCGTGCGCCAACCGTGTTTGCGCATCCACGTACACTCGGTAATGTAAATCTCACTATCAAACGAAGCTTGTTCACCACGAATGAGTCCTAACAAACTTTGCCCGTCGAAGTCTTGAGCATCAGCGCTGATACCAGCAAGCTCGAGCAATGTAGGTACTAAATCTTTGTGTTGGTTATAGCCAGAAATACGTCTACCCTCGGGTACTTTTTTTGGATAGCGGATAATGAGTGGCACGTGTAACACGTTGTCGTACATGCCGTGATGATCAAACCAGCACTCGTGTTCGTAGAGGGTCTCACCGTGATCCCCGTTGATGATGACGATAGTGTCATCTAAAACACCGTGTTGCTCGAGACTCGTCAAAATTGGTTGAATACAGGCGTCCATGTAAGCAATCGCACCATCATACTGAGCGATCACATAGTCCTTGTCGCTAATACCCGGTGGCATCCAACTTGCAAAAAAGTCACGGAAGGGTTTAAAGTTCATGACCGCTTTCATGGAAGTATTCGCTGGGTCAGTTTCATTTCCGTGATAGAACATGCGTTCATAAGGTGCAGGCGGCAAATAAGGCGCGTGTGGGTCCATATGTCTTAAAAATAAGAAAAAAGGCTGGTCTTGGTTAACCAAACGGTCAATTTCTGGAACAGTGACCTCATTTAAGTTTTGAGCTTTAGGACTTCGCCCTTCGTTCCAACTACCCCAGCCAGCGTAGTCAAGGTAATTATCGAAGCCCCTCGAGCTAGGATTGCCTGTAAATCCTACACAAGTGCTGGTGTAGCCTTCAGCACGTAATATCTCAGCAAGCGTTTGAACATCTGACCGCAGGCCGCCTTGATGCCTTAACGCCACAACTTGCGTGCCAAACACATCTTTACCCGTAAGCATCGACGCATAGGCACTTGTTGTGGGCACGTGGGCACTGTAGGTATTTTCAAAAAGCGTACCGTCTTTGGCAAACGCATCTATATGGGGTGTTGTTAAGCGCGCATAACCGTAACAGCTCAAGTGATCTGCACGCAACGAATCTATTCCTAAAAGAACGATGTTTGGCTTGCCCGTTGTCATGATTTGCTCCTCAGGTTAGCGTGCTCGAGCTTCTTTAAAGGCGTATATAGACATGCAGCAGACAAAACGTACTTACGAGCTGGCATAGCATTTAGAACTTCATCTGGGATATTAAAAGACTTTACACGTGTCAAGCGGCTATGTCAATAAAAGGCTGATGACACTCGCACAAATCAGCGCGTGCCCCAATATGCCTTCGAAATTTGTCATAAATCCAGTAAAGCTACCACTAAATTCAATTATCGACGCCAAAAACGTCAATGTACGCCCTAAAACTGTGCCAACTAACACAGGACTTCACAAATGGAAAATGACATGCTAAGCTTACACGAGTAACCCACATTTAAATATTTATAGGCAGTTTTCGTCTCGCCATACATCTTCTCTTGAGCCTAATACACGTGTGGCTTAATGGCTTAGCTGCCTCGAGTGAGCTTATCTTGTGATGCGAAAGGGGGTCTAGCCGTCTGTTCTGTGAGCCTTCACTTAAAGTCACTGATGATGTTTATCTCAACACCCCAAAGGGAGACACTGTGATTAAAAAGGTATTGACATTTGTCATTTTTGCATTACTTAGTAACCTAGTCTGGGCCCAGCCTTCAGGCTTACCCGTTGATTTACCTCGTGAAGAACTATTTATTGCTGACCAAATTTTCCGCTACCCCGACAGTGGCAATTACAACCTCTGGTCAGGGGGGCAAACACCCCACCGCCACGCCCTCATGATGGAAACGCTTTGGTACCGCGATCAAGAAACAGGCGTTCGGCTCATGGGTGCTGCAGCTAGCGACCCCGTCTACAACGACGACTTTACCCAAATGACTGTAAGCCTGCGCGACAACCTTTATTGGAGTGACGGCGTCCAGTTTACTGCAGATGATCTTATTTTTACGGCTCAAACCATCAACGACACCGAGGGGCTCATCGGCAGTGGGGCGTGGAAATCACAACTCAATCAGTACATGGCATCGGTAGAAAAGCTTGATGATTTTACCGTGCAGTTTACCTTAAGCGAATCCAACCCGCGTTTTCATAATATTTTTGAGACACGCTGGAACGGCATGTATTTAATGCCCAAACATGCCCTCGAGAACATCGACAACATCGTCACAGACACACTCGGCGACCCCGTTGTGCTAGGTGTCTACGTACCTATTCAAGCTGATCCAACCGGCTACTGGGAAGTGTTTGAACGGCGTGACGATTGGGAACGCACGCCAGCCGGTATTGAAACGGGCAACCCTGGGCCCCAATACATCATGACAATTTTTTACGGTGACAGCACTAAAAAAGCCATCGCCATGTCACGTCATGAACTAGATGTTTACTTCGATGCTGACTACGAAGCGTTTCAAACTACTATTGATGTCACACCCAGTGCGCGTTCGTGGTACACAGATTTTCCATGGGCTTACCCCAATGAGGTCAGTACCCGCCAGTTTGTCTTTAACATGGAAGCTGCTGATGGACTTTATGCTGACAAAGACGTGCGTTGGGCGCTGGCGCTAGCACTGGATATTGTCGAGCTACAAACAGAGTACATAGGTGGCGTTGCCAAAGTGACCCCCATGCCCATTCCACCCACAGCCTCACTTACCGAGCTTTATCTTGACCCACTCGAGGAATTTTTGCAAAATATAGAAATTGACTTGGGTGACGGCGAGATGTATACCCCTTACGACCCCAGCATACCTGAGCAAATTGCCTCTTGGGCAGAATCTCAAGGCTACACCGTGCCCGGCAGCCCGCGCGATGTCTTTGGCACAGGTTGGTGGCGGTTTGACCCCGACGCGGCTGAAAAACTACTCGTCAAGGCCGGCTTTAGTCGTAATAACGGCGGTGACTGGCTTACGCCGGCTGGTGAGCGCTGGACTATTGACATACAATCCCCACCCGATGAAAACGATGCTTTCCGCATGGCGAACGCCGCTGCCGACATGTGGAGTGACTTTGGGATTGACGTGAACTTACAAGGGCTCGAGCGCAATGTCTGGAATCAAAATAACTACGTGGGTCAATTTGAAGTGAGCACACCATGGTTTAGTTTTGCGCAAGCATCTGGCGATTCATGGCCTGAAACACGTGGCTGGCACAATCAATACTATGTTCCTATTGGAGAGGACTACCGCAGCCTAGGTGGTCTTGATCTAGCTCGCCTAAACGATCCTCAAATTGGTGAGTTTGTTGACGCAATGGCCGCCGTTGACCCCTCGAGTGCAGAAAACATTCAAATCACCCAAGACCTCTTACAACACATTACCGAAGAAATGTACTTCATCACAGCCATTAGCTTCAAAAAGTTTGTGACTTGGGATGAGCAGTACTGGACGGGCTTCCCAACCTCTGAAAACCCCGATTACCAACCCCTTTACTGGTTCCAAGCAGGTAAGTTTGCTTTCCAAAACTTACGTCCGACCCAATAAAGAAATTTAACTGTGTCTAGGATTAACTGACGACTCAATGTGGCAGCATCAGCAGTGAGATTGCTTGATTGATTTTCTGCATCTAGGGTGACTATAGCGTTAGCGGTAAGTATGGAGCTAGCTCCATACTTACCGAGCAGCGCGAGTACCAATCAACTAACTCAGTTTATAGCTCAATGTTTACGGATGTCACTATATCTTTCACTCTAGATGCAACCTCTAGGACAGGACCCGCAAGTGAATCAACGCTTATGAAACTACTTAAAAGTTTTATTTTACCGCGCATTTTTCAGTACATTGTGGTTATTTTTGTTGGCGTCACACTTACCTTTTTAATTCCTAGACTCTCCCCTATTAACCCTGTGAGCACAGCCTTAGGGAGGCTTACCGCCAATCAAAATATGTCACCCGAAGCAACTATGGCGCTGCGCAATACCCTCATGGACCTTTACGGGTTAGAGGGTAACCTGTGGCAACAATACCTAGACTTTTGGCGGCGTGTCATTTCGTTTGATTTGGGGCCTTCGTTTACGGTATTTCCAACGCCAGTTATGCAACTTATTGGTAACAGCATCGGTTGGACGGTGGGCCTGCTGAGCATTTCAACCATTTTGGCATGGTGTATTGGTCTTTTTTTAGGGACACTGTCAGGCTTTTTCCCTAACCGCTGGTGGTCACGGACGCTAGAAAATAGTCTGATTGTCATTTATCCCATTCCCTACTACATTGTGGCGTTTGTGTTACTCATGGCCCTTACTTACTACTGGCCTCTTTTTCCTTTGGCAGGTGGCGCTAGGGGGATACCCGGCTGGAATTGGTCGTATTTGAGCAGCTTGCTATATTACGGCTTTTTACCAGCCTTATCACTCATTATTGGTGGGATTGCGTTTAGATTTATTATTTCTAAAGCGCTTACTTCAACGGAGCGCTCGAGTGACTACGTCAAATTTGCTGAGATGGCCGCCTTACCCAAACGCAAAATTTTGTTTTCCTATCTCATGCGCAATACCTTGCTGCCTCAAGTAACCGACCTCGGCTTATCCTTAGGGCTTATTTTTGAAGGTGCGCTCATTACTGAGGCCGTCTATGGCTATCCCGGTCTAGGTACACTGCTGCTTAGTGCCATTAACTCAGCGGATTTTAATTTGATTATGGGCATCACGCTACTGTCCATTATTGGCATTGCCACCGCATCCCTACTCATCGACCTCAGTTACCCGCTCATTGACCCACGGGTTCGTTACAGCTAAGGATGTCATGAAGATACTCATTGACTTGATTCGTTTCAGCCCGTCGTTCCGTGTTGGCACAATTATCCTCAGTATTGTGATCACCTTGCTGGTCATGTCGTTTTTCTCACCCCATGAACCCGACGAACGCCGCGCTGTACCGCGCAACGAACCACCTTCCAGAAGCTACGTTTTAGGCACTAACTCACAAGGTCAAGACGTTTTTTGGATGCTCACCTTTGGCATTCGTAACAGCCTCATTGTAGCTGGCTTAGCCGTAGCGATTGGACGTGGCATTGGGGTCATTTTGGGGCTTGTGTCTGGCTATTTGGGTGGCCTTTGGGACCGCGTGCTGTCTTCGCTAGTAGACAGTTTTATTGTCATTCCCAGATTGCCACTACTCATTCTCATCGCTGCCATGGTGCGCGGGCAGTTAACATTTATTAGCTTAGGTATCATTTTAGGGTTACTTGATTGGGCCTTTCCGTCCAAACGTTACCGCGCACAAATTCTCAGCCTCAAAGAACGAGACTTTACCCAAACAGCCGTCTTTTCAGGCATGCGTACGTTTAAAATTGTCACCCAAGAGCATCTACCGTTTATTACCCCGCTACTCCTTGCAGATATTGTCAGTGGCTTTTTGTTTGCCCTTGGCATGGAGGTAACGCTAGCCATTTTTGGCCTTTCAGACATGGATACCCAAACCATTGGGACGATGATCTACTGGGGCAATTATTATCAAGCCTTGTTAACCAATCGCATCTGGGTGTTAGCTGCGCCCATTATTGCGTCTGTGGTGGTGGTCGTTGGGTTTTACCTGATCTCTTTGGGGTTAACAACCTACCTTGACCCACGTACACGCTTAGCCAGATTGCAGGCCCAATCTTGAAGGTGACAGCCTCAACATGACGATCACATGACGACCATTGTTAGCGCTAAAGACTTACAAGCTTATTACGTGACAAATGCGTATGGCGTTGCGCGCACGGTTAAAGCCGTTGACAATATTTCCATTGACATTCAAGAGGGTGAGGTCTACGGTCTAGCCGGCGAATCCGGCTGTGGCAAATCCACCTTGCTCAAAGTTTTGTTAGGGGATATCCAGCAGCCGCTAAGAATTCTAGGTGGATCCGTTCATTACCAGTTAGATGGAGAGCTTCAGGATGCTGCCACAATGACCGAAGAAGCTAAGCGGGGCATTCGCTGGCGGCAAGTTTCGTACATTCCGCAAGGGTCCATGCATGTTCTAAATCCAGTTAGGCGCATTCAGAACACCTTCCACGACTTTATTACAACTCACAAACAAACCACCAAACGCGAATCTAAAGAGATGACGCAAAGGTATTTGCGCGATTTGGGCTTGCCCGAAAAAGTTATGCGGTCGTATCCACATCAACTGTCTGGTGGTATGCGGCAACGGGTCACCATCGCCTTAGCTACCATTTTGTGGCCAAAACTTATTTTTGCAGATGAACCCACCACCGCACTCGACGTTGTGGTGCAACGCGGTGTGATTCAGCTTTTAAAAGACATTCAACACAAAGAAAATAGCACCGTGGTGCTCATCACCCACGATTTAGGGGTTCACGCCAATTTAGCTGACCGCATCGGCGTGCTTTATGCTGGCAAATTGGTTGAGGAAGCAGCGACCAAAACCATCCTAAAATCCCCACAACACCCTTACACCAAGTATCTCATTCATTCTTTGCCAAGTTTTGACGGTCATCATGCCAAAGAAAGTATCCCAGGTCGCCCACCTGCACTTGATAAACCGCCGCAAGGTTGCCGTTTTCACCCGCGTTGTCCGCTGGCAATTAGTAAATGTGAACATGAAGAACCACCGATGCTCGAGCTTGCCCCCGGACACCGTGCTGCTTGTCACCTACTTACAGCTAGCTCATCATCTTAATGACACCGCTAAAATAACACCATCAAAATAACACCGCTACGCCTAGAGGTTTCTCATGATAATCACGAACACGAACTCATTAGCAGACACCCATTACCATGTCTAAGCCGTTACTGCACGCTAGTAAGCTCAGTAAAAGTTTTAATATACGCCGGGGGTTTAGCAGTCAGGCGTTTTACGCGGTTGATACCGTTAGTTTTAGCTTAGAAACAGACCAAGCTGAGATCTTTAGCATTGCCGGGGAAAGTGGTAGCGGTAAGTCAACGCTTGCCAAAATGATTTTAGGTATGGAAGTAGCCAGTCAAGGTACTTTGAGCTATAAAGATCGTGAGATTAACAGCCTTTCTAAGCGCGAGAAACGCGCGTGGTTTTATCAAGAAGTCCAACCTATTTTTCAAGACCCTTTTGCCGCGTTTAGTCCCCTCAAGCGCATTGATCACTATCTTTATGAAACGCTATTAAATTACAACGTTGCCAAACGTAGCGAAGCTGACGACCATCTAGATGGTGTACTTGCAGAGGTTGGCTTGTCTCTGGCTGAAATTAAAGGCCGTTATCCTAACGAATTATCCGGTGGGCAGGCGCAACGGGTGGCTATTGCCAGGGCGCTCATCACCAAACCCTCGTTACTGGTCGCAGATGAACCTGTGTCTATGCTAGATGCATCTTTAAGAATGTCTATTGTCAACATGTTTCGCACGCTTAAAGACGAGCATAACGTGAGCATCATTTACATTACCCACGACCTAGCCACTGCCTACTATTCAGCGGACCGTATTGCCATCATGTTACGGGGTTGGATTGTCGAGTTGGGAACCGTTGACAAGGTTTTGGGCGACCCGCTCCACCCGTATACCCAAAACTTAAAAGAGTCTATTCCTCAAGTTAACCCAGACAAAACATGGGATAAGGTTACCGATCTAGCGGAGCTCGAGGCAGATGCTTTCCTACGCCAAGGCTGCCGTTTTGCAGCGCGCTGCCCGGCTGTCATGGACAAATGCCACAGCCAAGAACCTGCCGTCTACGAGCACAAAGGGCGCAAGGTCAAGTGCTTTTTATATGAAAGCTAAGCGTGTCTTTAAGTTATGTAGGTTATGATACTCAGAGTAGATTGACGAGCTGTTGACATCATCGTCTCAAGCTGGATGAGCAAGCGTTATGAATATCAACAAAATTGCTTAGTCATACCTCAATACATTAACGCGCATATCTATCTAACATGCTGAGGACGCTGTTGTTCTCCTCAGGTGTAGGTCTGTGGTGATAGCCGTAATATCTGATGAATTTAATAGCACGTGCGGTGTTGATACAGTCAGCATCATTAAACGTAAGTTCAGTAGCATCACCTAAATTTTTAGCGTATTGACTTAACCACGGATAGCCCTCAATATATGTATAACTTTAGTAAATATTTTTTTCAATGATGGATTTGAGTTTTAGATGATTAAACGACCTACCCAAACCGATGTTGCCAAGCGAGCAGGTGTCTCGAGAGCCACCGTGTCTTACGTGCTCAACGAACAACATGGCGCAGCGCCTGTTTCTGCCGAAACTCGGCTTAGAGTTATGCAAGCCATTACCGACTTGGGCTATGAACCAGACACTAGAGCCCAGTCGTTGCGCTCTGGTCACAGTAAAACCATTGGCTTACTTGTGCCAGACATTCACAACCCGCACTACTGGCAAGCTATTGAGGGTATTGAAGAAGAAGCAAGAGCAGGCGGCTTTGATCTGCTACTGACCCACAGCTCGCTAGACCGAACCCGTGAAGACTACTGCTTGCAGGCTTTGATTCAGCGCACCATCAGCGGCCTCATCATCATTAAAGCAGGCGCAAGTTTAAAGCCAGAAACAGTCAAAAAATTGCTGGCAACAGGGCGGCCCATTGGCGAATTTCTATCGCAAACAGCCGGGTTTGACAGTGTGACAGGTCGCGGCTACAGAAAAGTAACAGGCGAGTTAATGGAACACTTATTACAGTTGGGTCATAAAAATTTTGCGTTTATAAATGGTGTTGCCAACCCAGATTTAGGCACAAACCGCTTAAACACGTACTGCAGTTGTTTACAAGAAGCAGGCATTCCTCCAACAAACGCTCACGTTGAAAACTGTGGCACAAGCACAGAAGAAGGCTATCAGGCAACCCTCAAGGTGCTAAGGCTTAAACCGCAAACGACG